>JAJYXS010000213.1 GCA_021801615.1 Actinomycetes bacterium | reverse complement strand
GAATTCCTGTCCTGACAGGTCGGACGTGAACGGCTTCCCGTGGCGGTTCCGGTAGGAGTGGCCGTCCTCAGCCTTGACCGCGGTGCCGACCGCGATGAACTCCGCAGTGTCCGAGCCCCACTCGTAGTAATTCACGTCGAGCCGCACCCCGACGACACCGTCCGCGCCGAGCTCGGTCGCCTCGGCGTCCATCCGGTCCATCGCGAGCTCACGCGCCTGGTACATCGCTTCGGTGAGCTTGGACAGCTCCTGGCTCTGCGACCACCTTCGCGTCTGGATGCCGAGGTGGTAGATCGAGCTCCCCATGACGAACCCGACGGGGTGGAAGCCGACCTCCTTGATGAGGAGGAACTCGTTGACCGAGAGGTCAGAGGTGAACATCCCTTTGTGGCCGGGACGGTCCTCCAGCTCGGCGAGCCGCCTGCTGGCGTCCCTGGGAAGCCCCTCGGGAAGGGAGCCTTCGGTGGGCGCAGTGTCGGGGCGCGCGGTTCCGGCTCCCTCTGGGCTGTCGGTCACGAGCCGTTCCCGATCACGAGGGACTCCAGTGCAATCCTCGTTGCCTCCGTGGTCGCGGCCTCGTCGCGCAGGGCGGCGAGGAGCCGGTGCAGCCACTCGTCGATCCCCACCCGGCTGGAGCGGATCCGGACGCCTCCGCTGCTCCTGCTGATGACGCATTCCACGTTGCCGCGATCGACGGTCGCGTCGAACTGGTCGTCGCCGAGGCGGATGGACACCCGACGGATCTCCTCGGGCTTGCGGAAGCGCCCGGCGCGCTCGACCGCGAGCCGGCCGCCCAGCGCGTCCGAGAGCCTGGAGACCAGCGCGCGCAGGAGCACGCGCACGTCACTGGCGTCCGCACGCAACGAGGACGCCAGCAGGTCGAGGTCGAGCTGCGCGCCGCCGCTTGCGGCGTCTGTCATCACGCCGACCAGGTTATCGCCAGATCCCGGCACCCGCCGTGCCGCACGTCGAGCCGACGAAGTCCCGCAGTGACGCTCTGTGTCGAGGCGGCTCTGTGTCGAGGCCACGCAGCTGCGCACCAAGGCGCAACGTGAGAGTCAGGCGTCGAGACGTCCGGCGCGGCCGGAGCGTCGCCCCATGTGCCAGCCCCCGCAGAAGGCGCACTCGTAGACGCCGAGCTCCGTGCCGGACTCACGCGCGCGCTCGTCTGCGGCCGTGAGGGCGTCGGATCTGCTGGGGTAGCGGACCTTGGGCTGCCCATCCTCTCGCCAGTGCGAGGAACCGAGCGCGAGTGGTCGATGGGCGCGGCGCGCGGGCATGCACCCAGTCTGCCCGTTCCCGTCTGTTCCCGTGCGACATCGGACGCGCGGGCAGGCAGACAGAGCGCGGTCGGGCTCCGGTGCGATCCGCGTGGAACAGTGGACGCCGTGGAGGGCGTGAACCAGCGCGGAGGAGCCCGACGCGTCTGGCAGGTCCTGGTGGGCAGGCCTCTACCGTTCGGCGACCTGAGCGCCGAGGAGATCACCCCCGTCGAGGGCCTGTCGGCCCTTTCCCTCGACGCGCTCACCTCGGTCGCGTACGGGCCGGAGGCCATCGTCGTGGTGCTCGCCGGAGCGGGTGCCGGAGCGCTGCGGCTCGTCCTGCCGGTCACCGTCGCGATCGTGGTCCTGCTCGCGATCCTCGTGGCGTCGTACCGACAGGTCATCGATGCGTACCCGGCGGGCGGCGGCGCGTACGCGGTGTCGAGAGCGAACTTGGGCGCAAGGGCGAGCCTCCTCGCGGCGGCGGCGCTCGTGGTCGACTACACGCTCACGGTCGCGGTGTCGATCTCAGCTGGTGTCGCGGCACTGACGGCCGCGTACCCGTCGGTCTCCGGTGCGACCTTGCCGCTGTGCCTCGGCATTCTTGCAGTCGTCACGGTGATGAACCTGCGGGGGCTCGGTGAGACGGCCCGGGCGTTCCTCCTGCCGACGCTCCTGTTCATCGTGGGCCTGCTCGCGATCATCGCGGTCGGACTCGTGCATCCGTTGGGTCTCCACTCGCCCCAGCCCGGACGTTCCCTTCTTCCGTCCCGCCCGCTGGAGACTGTCGGGATCCTGCTGGTGCTCAAGGCGTTCTCCTCGGGCTGCAGCGCGCTGACGGGCGTGGAGGCGATCGCGAACGGCGTCCCGTTGTTCAAGCCGCCACGCGTCGTCCGCGCCAAGCGTACGGAGATGCTGCTCGGCGTCATCCTTGGCGCGATGCTGCTCGGGCTCGCGACGCTCGACCGCCGTTGGCACGTGGGGCCGCGATCGGGGCAGACCGTGCTGAGCGAGATCATGGCCGACGCTGTCGGCCGGCACTGGGCTTTCTTCCTCGTGTCCGTGACGATCACCCTTGTTCTCGCGCTGGCCGCGAACACCTCCTTCGGCGGCCTTCCGGTGCTGGCCAGCCTCCTCGGGCGCGACGACTACCTGCCCCACTTGTTCTCCTTGCGAGGTGACCGCCAGGTGTTCACCTACGGCATCGTGACGCTGGCGGTGCTCGCGGGCGCGCTCCTCGTCGCGGTCGACGGCACAACGCAGGCGCTGATCCCCATGTTCGCGATCGGGGTCTTCACCGGCTTCACCCTCGCGCAGGCCGGCCTCGTGGTCCATTGGCACAAGACCCGTCCTCTTCGCTGGCAGCTGCGCGCGGCGCTCAACGGCCTGGGCTCGCTCGTCACCGGCGTCGCCACCGCGATCTTCGTCGTCACCAAGTTCACCTCGGGTGCATGGGTCGTCCTCGTCGCGGTCCCGTGCTTCATGTTGCTCTTCGTGCGCATCAATCGCTACTACCGCCTGACGCACGAGGAGTTGGGCGTCGGCACGACGCCCGCGACGCCGCACGGCCGTTCGACCTACGTCGTCGTTCCGGTGACCGGAGTGAGCCGGCTCACCTCGCTTGCCCTCAGCCAGGCGCTCTCCCTCGGAGACGAGGTCCTCGCGGTGAGCGTCCTGCGCGACGAGGAAGGAGCAGACGAGCAGGGCGAAGCGCTGCGCGCCGAATGGACGCGCTGGGACCCGGGCGTCCCCCTGCGCGTGCTCCGGACCGAGTACGCGTCGGTCGCGCGCCCGATCGTCGAGCTCATCGACGAGCTGAGGGCGCGTGTCGAGGCGCAGATCGTGGTCCTGCTCCCAGTCGTCCGCCCGGACCGGCGTCGCGACGCGTTCCTGCACAACCACATCGACACGGTCCTCGTCGCGGCGCTCCGATCTCGTGAAGACGTCGTCGTCGCGAGGGCCGTCATGGGGCTTCGCGTCCATGAGCGCGGCGGCCCGGCGCTCGGCGACGAGCACGGCTCGGCACGCGACGAAGCGCGCGACGAGGCGCGCGACGAGGCGCAATGATTGCACGGACGAACCACTCTCGGGCGCCGCACCTTGACGAAAGGCGCGATCTCTCGCTAGACAGGGGCTCCCGTGACCGTCCTCTGGCGTGCCCTCGCGGCCGATTCGGAGCCGGTGCGACGGGGCGCGGTGTCGGCGGCGAGAGCGGTCGTGCCAGCCCTGTGCAGCCTCGGTGTCGCAGCGGTGCTCGGTGCAACGCTGTGCCTCGCCGTCGCGCCTGCAGGCGCGAACCCGGCAGCGAGCCTCCAGCAGCAGGCGTCCGTGCTCTCAGAGCAGATGGTGCTCGAGCAGTTGCAGATCAACGGTTATCTGCAGCAACGTTCCGCGTACGTGAAGAGCATCGCCGCGGATGATCTTCGCCTGCGCCGGCTCGAGGCGGCAATGGGCGCGACGCGACGTCACATCCTCGAGGATCGAGGGAGACTGCGTAGCGCCGCGGTCATGACGTACGTGGAGGGTGGCACGCAGGCCGGCGGCACGAGCGCGCTCTTCGCCGCGACGCCCTCGGAGGACGCGAGCACGGTGTACGTGCAGGTGATGGCGGGAGACCTCGGAGCGGCTGAAGACCGGCTTCAGCTCGAGCAGCGGATGCTGCGCGCCGAGGCAGAGGCGGTGCAACAGCTTGCGGATCGCGCGCACCACGAGATGAACGGCGCGGACGCTGCGCTCGCCGCGGCCCGGTCGACCGAGCAGGAGCTCGCGCGTCAGCGCGCCGGGATCACCGGAGAGCTGGAGGTCCTCATCGCCCGCGAGCAGGTCCTAAGGGCGCGTCAGCAAGTGCGCAGAGCCGCCCAGCTCTTGCCGGCTGCATCGAACGCCCCGACCGCCGGGTCCCCGGCTCCTTCCACTGGCGGAAGCACGTCGTCCTCCTCCGCCGGTGCGCCTTCCGCAGCCTCCTCCGATACGCCCGCAGCACCGCCTGGCGCGGCACCTTCCGCACCGCCTTCGGGAGCGTCCGCCACACCGCCTTCTGGAGCACCCGCAGCACCGCCTGGCGCGGCACCTCCCACACCGCCATCCACAGGCGGGCTGCCGCCGCTGAACGCGTTCTTGCGCTGCGTGGTCCAAGCGGAGTCCAGTGGGAATTACCAGGCGATCTCACCCACAGGGCAGTACATGGGCGCTTTTCAGTTCTCGCAGCCGACGTGGGACTTGGCCGCCGGGCTCGCGGGGATGCCGACACTTTCCGGCGTCCCGCCCTATCAGGCGTCGCCGAGGGCTCAAGATCTGCTCGCGATCGCGTTGTACAACGCCGACGGCGAGCAGCCCTGGTACGACCCGTGCCGCAGCTGAGCCAGGTCCGTTCTGCGCCCGACCCCGAAGGTGGCGAGCCCGTGACCGAGATCACCAGCGGGGCCACGGGCGCGACGAAGACGAAGCGGGTGGCGGTCGTGACGGGGGCGTCGAGCGGGATCGGTGAGGCCACCGCGCGGCGCCTCGCAGACCTCGGGTTCGACGTGGTGGTGGGCGCCCGCCGCGCAGAAAGACTTCGTGCGCTCGCCGAGGAGATCGGAGGCCGTTGGTCGCCGTTGGATGTCACCGATGCCGCGTCGGTTGACCGTTTCTGTGCGGACATCGGCGCATGCAGCGTCCTCGTCAACAACGCCGGAGGTGCGTTCGGGCTCGACCGGATCGAGGCCGCAGACGAGGAGGAGTGGCGGGCCATGTACGACGTGAACGTCCTGGGCACGCTGCGCATGACGAAACGCCTCCTTCCCTTGCTCGAAGCGAGCGGGGACGGGCACGTCGTGACGGTCGGGTCCATTGCGGGCTACGAGCCCTACACCGGTGGCGCCGGCTACAACGCCGCAAAGTTCGCCGAACGCGCGTTCTCGAGAGTCCTTCGCATGGAGCTCCTCGGCCACCCCGTCAGAGTTTCGGAGATCGACCCGGGCATGGTCGAGACGGAATTCAGCAGAGTCCGCTTTCACGGTGACGAGCAACGTGCAAAGGCCCTTTACCGCGGGATGACGCCGCTCAGCGCGCAGGACGTCGCGGACTGCATCGCGTTCGTGGTGACGCGGCCGGCGCACGTGAACATCGACACGCTCGTCGTGCTCGCCCGCGACCAGTGCGGCGCGACGACGGTCCATCGACGTGCGACGGAGGGGAGCTGAATGCTCGACGAACTTCTTTCCCGTGCCGACGTGCGCGCCGCCCAGAGGCTGCACAGCGTCCGTGACGCGCGACGCGTGGCGCGCAGGAAGCTGCCGGCCGTGCTCTTCGATTACGTCGACGGCGCGGCGGACGACGAGGTGACGATGCGTAGGAACGAAGACGCGTTCGCCGCGGTTGCGTTCCGGCCGAAGATGGCATCAGGGGACACTCAGCCGCGCCTTGGCGTCACGGTGCTCGGCAAGACCCTGGACTTCCCGGTGCTGCTCGGTCCGTGCGGTCTGGTCCGCCTGCTCCACCCAGACGGTCCCGCCGGGGTGGCACGCGCGGCGGCGTCGAAGGGCACCGTGTCGGTGCTGAGCACCGTCGCCGGCAGTCCGGTGGAAGAGGTCGCAGAAGAGTCGCGAGCGCCGGTGTGGTTCCAGCTCTACTCGGCAGGTGGGCTCGCAGAGGCCGACGCGCTCTCGGACAGGGCAGCTGCCGCCGGCGTCGAGGCGCTCATGATCACCGTCGACACGCCGACGCTCGGCAACCGTGAGCGCGACGTGCGTCACGGGGTGGCACCACCGCTCCGCCTCGACGCGCACAACGCGGTCCCGCTCGGCGTCCAGGCGCTTGCGCGCCCGCGCTGGGCGGCGCAGCTCGCCGCGACCGGCATCAAGCTCTCGAGGCGTGGCGCGGACCCTTCCGAGCACGGCGGCGGACTGCTCAGCTCGGTCGCGTCACCCTTCTCGTGGGACGACGTCGAGCATCTTCGCCGGCGGTGGGACGGTCCGTTCCTCGTGAAGGGTGTCCTGTCCGCGACGGACGCACGCCGGGCGGTGGACGCGGGCGCGGACGCCGTCGTCGTCTCGAACCACGGGGGGCGCCAACTCGACGGCGCTCCGGCGACGCTTCGGGTGCTCCCAGAGGTGGTCGCCGCGGTCGGCGGCGACGCCGAGGTCCTGATCGACGGCGGGATCCGCCGCGGCTCGCACGTCGTCGCAGCTCTCGCGCTCGGCGCGCGCGCCGTGCTGGTCGGGCGCCCCTACCTCTTCGGGCTCGCGGCGGCTGGGGAGCGTGGAGTGGAGCGGATCCTCGACATCCTGCGAACGGAGATGCGCCGGACGATGGTGCTCATGGGCTGCTCCTCGGTCGACCAGCTGGGCCCGGACTGGCTCGAGGTCCCCAGTCCCTGAGCCATCACGAGGACGGGCACCGGAGACGATCTGCGCCTATGTGTACGAGAAACTGAGCGAGTTCGAGGTGCCGCCCTCGGTGAGGATCGTGAGGGGCACCGTCGAGGGGCGGCTGCCGAGATCGGGCACGGTCACGGTGCACGAGCTCTCCGAGTTGCAGCTCGTCGGCGCGGTGCTGGCGCCGAAGCGCGCCACGACGAGACCGTTGCTGCTGAACAGCCCCGAGCCGTCGACCAGCACCGTCCGCCCCGCGGCTCCCGAGGCGGGGGACACCGACACGATCCGTGGGCCAGCTCCAGGGGCGGCCGGAGCGGGGGAGGCCGGTTCCGTGGTCGAAGAGGGCGGTGTCTTGGAAGGCGGCGTTGCCGGAGTCGGCGGCGTCTTGGAGGACGGCGGCGTTGACGGAGACGACGCCGACTGCGGAGCCGGCGGCGTCTCCGAGGATGGCGGAGCCTTCACGCCCGTGCTCCGCGAGGGGGCTCGCGCAGGTGCGGGATTGCCGTTCGCCCCGCCTCCTGCCCCTGACGGCGTGCCTGCCCCCTGGGCCGTGCGCGTGCCTGCCCCCTGCGCGGTGCCCGTGGCCGTGTGCGTGAACGCTCCGCCGCCCGTGCGCAGGTTCTCCGAGGGGTGTCCCGCTTGCCGGCCGGGTGATCCGAGTGCCATTCCGAGCCCCAGGCCCGCAGCAGCCAGGACGACCACGCCGAAAGCTGCGGCCACGATCGGCATCCGCGTCCGGCGCGCCTTGGGCCTCGTACGGTCGAGCTGCCGGGAGGCGGGCGAGCGGCGCGAGGCCGCCGGCGGCCGACCGCTCGCCCTCCAGCGCGAGACGAGCTTCCGTGTGCCGGTCTCGTCGCTCCCCTCCGTCTCCCCGGTTCCCTCTCGGTATCGCCGCGCGCGGTCGGCGGCGCTCGCCATCGCCTCGAGGGCTCGAGGGCTCGGCTCGCGAGACGGACGCGCACGTGCAACGGGTGACGTCGCACCTGCACGGCCGATCGGCGGCGCCGTTCTCCGGGCGGCCGGACGTCTCATGCCACCATGTTCCATCGGGCCGGTGCCGGAGTGGGAGCGCCCCTGCCGGCGGAGGGCTATTCGAGGACGGCGCGGATGCGTCGCACACCGGCTGCGGACGACTCCTCCTTCACGATGCGGAAGTGGCCGAGCTCACCGGTGTGGGCGACGTGCGGTCCCCCGCAGATCTCCTTGCTGTACCACTCGCCTGTGGGGTCTCCCGCGGTGTAGACCGTGACGATCGCGCCGTACCGGTCCCCGAATGCCCCCAGGGCGCCCTGCGCGAACGCCTCTTCTGGCGACATCTCGCTCACGTTCATCGGCCAGCCCCTCGCGATCGCGTCGTTCACGATGGCCTCCACCCTCGCGAGCTCCTCGGGCGTGAGCTTTCGCGGGTGCGAGAAGTCGAACCGCAGCCGTTCGGGCGTGATGTTGCTCCCGCGTTGGACCACGTGGTCCCCGAGGACGAGGCGAAGCGCCTTGTAGAGCAGGTGGGTCGCAGTGTGCAGCCGCGTCGTCGCCGCCGAGCGGTCGGCAAGACCGCCTTTGAACATCCCGGCGGTGGCCGTCCGCGATCGGTCGCGCTGCTCGGCCATCAGCTGCTCGAACCTCGCCTGCCAGGACGGGTCCACCGGGATGAGGTTCGAGCGCGCCTCTTCGACGCTCAACTCGGGCGGGAAGCCGTAGGTGTCGAAGAGCTTGAAGACGGCGTCTCCGGTCAGCTCGCTCCCTGCGAGACGCGGGAGCTCGCGGACTCCCCTCGCAAGGGTCTTGCGGAAGAGCGTCTCTTCGCGCTCGAGCACCGCGCGGATCTCAGCGGCGCGCGACTCGAGCTCGGGGTAGGCGTCGCGGTACGTGTCCACCACGGTCGTGCACAGTCGGGGCAGGAGCGCTTCGTCGATGCCCAGGTGCAGTCCCTGACGGATCGCCCGGCGGGCGAAGCGGCGCATGACGTAGCCCTGGGTGTTGTTGGACGGTTCCACGCCGTCGAGCGCGAGGAAGACCACGGCGCGCGTGTGGTCGGCGATGATGCGCCCCGCTCGGCGGTCGTCGTCTCCCGAAGGCTCCGGGGCCCGGGCCGACGCGCGCATCGTGTCGATCTCGTGGAGCAGCGGGGCGAGGAGGTCGATCGCGAAGACGTCAGGAGCGTCGGCCGAGGCCATCGCGATGCGCTCCAGGCCGCCGCCGAAGTCGACGTTGCGTTGGGGAAGCAGCTCGAAGCCGTCTTGGGTCTTGCGGTACTGCATGAAGACCGAGTTGCCGATCTCCACGTACCGGCCGCAGCCGCAGTGCAGATGGCAGTGCACGCCGAAGCGAGGATCGTGGGGGACCTCGGGGAACAGGTAGAAGACCTCGGAGTCGGGCCCGCCTGGCTCGCCGGCCGGCATGGCGTCCGGTGGCCCGGACCGGCTCCACCAGCACTGGGACTCGTCGTAACCGACGATGCGCGCGTCGCCGACGCCCTGCGCGGCCGCCTGGTCCGCCGAGCCGGCGTGGATCACGACGGGGTCGAGCTGTGCACCGACGAAGAGCTCCTTCCAGAGCAGCTCGGACTCGTCGTCAGGGGGGATGTCCCATCGGGGGGAGCCCGAGAAGATGCTGGCGAACAGCCTGGAGGGGTCGAGACCGACGACGTCGGTGAGGAGCTCGAAGACCCAGGGCAGCTGCTCCTGCTTGAAGTAGCTCCCGAGCGACCAGTTGCCGAGCATCTCGAAGAGCGTCGTGTGCCGGGTGTCCCCGACGTCGTCGATGTCCTCGGCGCGCAGGCACGGCTGCGAATCGACGAGACGGTCGCCTGTCGGGTGCGCGGCGCCGAGCAGGTAGGGGACGAGCGGTTGCATCCCCGACCCGGTGAACAACGTCGTCGGGTCCTCGCGAGGGACCAGGTTCGCCCGGGCGATCGGCGCGTGGCCGCGTGCCACGAAGAAGTCCAGGTAGGCCTGCCGGATCTGCGAGGCGTCCACAGGCCGACGCTACCTCGGGCAGCGGGCTGCACGGTCGTCCGGCGAGGGAGGACGCGTTCCCAGGGCAGGCCCTCTGCTACCAGCGGCCCCAGTGCACCACGTCGTCGAAGGGCCGCCGGTCGGGGTGTGCGATCGGGGCGAGCGGCCGGTCGGCCGGATAGCCCAGCGCGATCAGGTATGCGCAGAAGTAGCCCTCGGGGAGGCCGAGCACCCGCCTCGCCTCGTCCTGGTCGTCGACGGAGGCGTGGCCCGAACCGATCCCGAGATCTGCCGCTGCGAGCATCATGTACGCGGTGGCCTGCCCGAGGTCGTACTGCAGGACCCGAGCACGGGCGTCGTCGTCCTGTGCGGAGGCCACGAGGGCGATCGTGGCCGCGGACGTGGCGACGTGCCCGGCGCCGCGCCACACCGCCGACAGCTCGCCGAGCTGCCTGCGCTCGGTCACCACGACGAAATGCCACGGTTGCCAGTTCGTCGAGGAGGGTGCACGCCTGCCCGCGTCGAGGATCCGTTCGAGATCCTCGCGCGCCACCGGCTGGTCCGTGTACTGCCGGACGTTGCGACGTGCTCTGATGGTGTCCCAGGTCTCCATGTCGCAGGTCTACCAGTCCTGCACCCCGAAGTCTCCTGCCGCCTCCAGGCGCGCAGGTGGGTGACGGGCGAGGCCGCGCGCAAGTGCCCCCGCATCGAGGTCCTTCGGCCCTGGCGGGGTCGGCCGACTTCGGGCATCGTGGCGGTGGTGGCCATCGCCGAACCGGGAGCGCCCGTCGTGAGGAGGCTCCGTTTCGACACGTCCGCGCGCCCGTTCCTCGTCCTCTTCGAGCTCACGCGGGCCTGCGACCTCGCTTGCCGGCACTGCCGGGCGGAGTCGGTGCCGGACCGTCACGCCTGCGAGCTCACGACCGCCGAGGTGGAGACGGTCCTGGACGACCTCGCGGCGATCGGCGCCCCGAGGCCGCGGGTGATCTTCACCGGAGGCGATCCGCTGCGCCGGCCGGACCTGCAGACCCTGGTCGCCCATGCGGCCGAGGCCGGTCCGTCCGTCGGGGTGTCGCCCGCGGGCACCCCGCGCGCGTCGGCCTCGGCCCTGGCGGCGCTCCGGCGCTGCGGCGCGTCGGCGGTGTCCTTTTCCATTGACGGTGCGAGCCCGTCGGCGCACGACGCCTTCCGCGGGGTGCAGGGGTCCTTCGGCTGGACCCTGAACGCCTGCCGAGCCGCAGTCAGCATCGGTCTGAGGCTCCAGGTGAACACGACGGTCACCGTGTCGACGGTGCTCGAGCTCCCGGGCATCGCCCGTCTGGTCGAGGAGGTGCGAGCCGCCATGTGGAGCGTCTTCTTCGTGGTGCCCACCGGGCGGGCCGAGGCGGCCCAGGCCCTTTGCGCCGCCGAGACCGAGGACGTTCTCGCCTTCCTCTACGACATCGCAGGGAGGGTCCCCCTCAAGACGACCGAGGCGCCGTCCTTCCGCCGGCTCCTCGTGCACGGCGAGGAAGGAGCGAAGGCGCGTACCCCCGGGGCCCTCTACTGGCGCCTGCACGGCCAGCTCCTCGACGCGTGGCCCCCGGCCGAACGCGGAGCCGTCGAGCAGCGCGCGCTCGGCGGAGGCCATCGGCGAGCGCCGCTCGCAGTCGGAGACGGGCGTGGCGTCGTGTTCGTGTCCCACACCGGGGAGGTGCAGCCGAGCGGCTTCCTCCCGCTTGTCGTCGGCAACGTGCGTGACACCCCGCTGCCCGTCCTCTACGCCACCGCGCCGCTCCTCATGGCGTTGCGCGACCCTGCGGCGCACCACGGGCGATGCGCGTCCTGCGAGCTGAACGCGATCTGCGGCGGTTCGCGCGCGCAGGCCTACGCACGAACGGGTGACCCACTGGCGGAGGACCCTACCTGTGACTACCGCCCGGCACCGGTCGGGGGACCGTAGGGCGGCTCAACTGGCCGTCCAGCTCGCGTGGAACCCGGTCCCTGCTCGGCCCGGAGGTCCAACGGTCGAAGATCGACGAGGAGCAATTCCCCGTTCTGCCCCCGTCCATCAGGCGTCGCGGCTGAGCGCTTCCGCGGCCTCGATGGCGGATTGCAACTGCGACACGAGCGAGCGTCCCGACCTGAGGTCGAGCTCGAGCGCGACGCGGGCGTCGACGCCGAGCTCGTAGTTCGTGAAGTCGAGCAAGAGCGCGTGCTCTGTGCCCGAGTGGGTTGCGTGGTCGTAGCCGATCGTCGCCTGGGTGATCGGAAACCACCCGCCTGGGCCCTTTCCCGTTCCCTTGACCGGGGCGCTCACCGCGATCATCGTGCACATCGCCTCTCCTCTCTCGCGAAGCTGGCCCTCACCGCTCCAGGTGCTCCTCGAAGAACGCGAAGACCTTCTCCCATCCGTCCATCGCCTGGGCCTGGCGGTACATGGGCGTGTGATAGTAGAAGAAGCCGTGCCCCGCTCCGTCGTAGCGGTGGAAGCGGAACGCCTTGCCGTGCTTCTCCAGCTCCGCTTGGTGCTCGTCCACCTGGGCGGGCGTCGGTGACTGGTCGTCGTTGCCGAACAAGCCCAGGAGAGGCGCATCGAGGTCGGCCGTGTACTCGATGGGCGCGACCGGCCGGGCCGGCGTGAGCTGGTCGTCGGGCATGATGACGCCACCACCCCACAGGTCGACCACCGCGTCGAACCCATGGACGCGCGAGGCCGTGAGCAGCGCGTGGCGGCCGCCCGAGCAGGATCCGATGATCCCGATCCTGCCGTTGCAACCCGTGTCGTCGCGCAGCCACTGTGCCGCTTGAGCGCAGTCCGAGACCACGCTGTCGTCGTGGACTCCGCCGGCGCTCCGCGCCTTCGCGGCGACGTCGTCGGGCGTGCCATGGCCGAAACGGCAGTAGAGGTCCGGGCAGATGACGAGGTACCCGTGCCGCCCGAGCCGCTCTGCGAACTCCTGGTAGAACTCGTCCCACCCGGGCATGTGGTGCACGAGCACGACGCCCGGTGCCCGGACACCGCCGTGAGGTCGCACCACGTAGGCGTGGATCCGGTCGCCGCCGCTCGGGTACGTCGTGATCTCGGCCGAGATGCCCAGGTGGTCATCGGTCTTGAAGCTGTTCCAGCTCATCTGAGCTCCTCTCGTCGGTCGAAAGCCCCGGTCCGGGATCTACACCAGGTCGTAGGCTCCAGACCAGCCGTGCCCGGCGGGTGGTGCCATGGGACGGGGGGCGCCCGCCTCCACGCTATTGGGCTACTGGTACGGTATTGGCGCCGGCAGGGCAGCGGCGAATCGGGTGCGGGGCGAGGCGTGCCGCAGCTGCGCAACGAAGCCACGCCGCTTCCCCGGGGCCCGCCGACGCCCTCCGTCGAGCCGCTCGGCTCAGGCGCCGATCGGAGCTGCAGAGGTGCCGGCCGTCCTTCGGAGCAGCCGCCTGCCCACGAGGATGACCGCGGCGCCGCAAAGGGAGGCCGCGGCCGCCAGCAGCCAGCCGTCGGTGTACGAGCCGTGCGCGACCGCGAGCCCCATGACCACCGGCCCCAGGACCCCGCCGAGCCTCCCGCCCACCTGGGTGACGCCCGTCGCGACCGCCGGGGAGTCCGGGTGCGAGCGGACGACGGCGAAGTTGAACAACCCGTTCCACCCCCAGCCCGCTCCGAGCGCCACGATCGCGCCCGCGGCGAGCAGGGACCTGTCGCCGAGCGCGGAGCTCGCCGCGAGCGCGGCGTAGCCGGCGACCCCGGCCCCGAGCATCATCGAGATCACGGCGAAGTGGCGCCGGCCGCGCCGGTCGGCTTGGATCCCGTTCACGATGCGCGAGGCGACCGCTGCCACGCTCGCCAGCGCCACGAGCAACCCAGCCGTCCCCTTCTCGTAGCCGATGTGCACGGCGGAGCTGACGAGGAACGCGAGACACCCGCTCGACGCCACCATCCCCATCCCGAGCCCGAGCGCGAGCACGACCAAAGGGCCGGTGCGAACCTCGGCGCGGGGCTGCTCACGGTGTCTGCGGCGCCGTTCCGCGAGCGACGTGCGCGAGGCCGGGATCGCCCAGGCCGCGCCGAACGCCACGGTCGCACCGAGGAAGAACGCCCATCGCCACCCCACGCTCAGGGCGACCGCCGGGACCGCGAGCCCTCCGAGAAGCGAGCCGAACGGCACGGCGGACTGCTTGAGGCCGAAGGCGAGCCCTTGATGCTCCACAGCGCTGCGGCGGGCGAGGAACAGGTTGGTCCCCGGGTTCATGACCCCGCTCAGCGCGCCTGCGAGCAACAGGAAGGCGCTGAGAAGCGCCCACGACGAGGCGAACGAGGCGATCGCGAGCTGGATGACGCCGCTCGAGATCAGGATCGCGCGCATCACCCGAGCGCCGCCCACTGCCTCGGCGAGCCAGCTTCCTGGCACCGAGCTCAACGCGGCGCCGAGGTAGTAGCCCCCGACGGCCAAGCCGAGGTCCGCAGCGCCGAAGTGGAGCGCGTGGCGAACCTCGATGGCCATGGTTCCGACGAGGTAGACCGGCAGTGCCACAGCGACGGTGCCGAGGAGGGCCGCCGCGAGGTCCCGGTGGCGGTCCGCCAGGCGCTCTCGTCGACGCGGTTCCATCAGGGGATCGCCCGACCGGCTCGCGCCAGGAACGCGCGCCTGCACCACCACGTCTGCGCCGGAGGAGACACCTGCATGCCGGCGACGACGGTACCGCCGTCAGGCGCGCCGGTCCATGAAGCGCCGGTCCATGAAGCGCCGGTCCGTGAAGGGGCCCCATTCGGCGTCCGAAGGGGAGCTCCGGCTGCGAGGGCTCGTCTCCGAGAAGCGCTCAGCCCAGCACTTCGCCGAGCGCCTTCGCGAGGATCGGCTCCTCGGCGGCCATGCGCGCGAGGTCGTGCGCCAAGCTCTCTGCCTCGGTGCGCATGCGGCTGCGGAAGCGTCGTCGGCTCGCCGGGTCCTCGCTGCGCTCGTAGTCCCAGCGGCACCGGTCGAAGGCGCGCAGGTGGGCGATCAGGTCGCTCGCCTCGTGATGCTCGGAGGGTGCCGTGGCCGGGCGGGCCCGTTGGGAGCCCTCGGGGTGTGCCGTGGCCGGATCGCCGTCGAAGCTCACGGAGATGACTTCTCCGGCCACGCGTTCGTGTGCACGCGCGATCATGACGAGAGCACGCCGGTCGGCGTCGGTCTCGGCGCCGCCGCGCAGGCTGCGTGGCCACAGGTGATCGGCGAGGACGACGTTGGCCTCCGCTGCAGCCAAGGTGAGGATCGCGCCCAGATAGAGCCAGGCGAGCAGCCCGATCACGGAGTCCAGCGTGCCGTAGAGCTGCGAGGCGTGCGCGACCACGTGGCGGACGTAGAGGGCGCCGAGGCTCTGGAGGATGGTCCAGCCGACCGCTCCCGCGGCCGCGCCGGGCACGACGGCGCGCCAGGACACGTGCCGGTTCGTGAGGACCTGGAAGGCGACGAGGTAGAGCCCGAAGTTGAGCGCGAGAGGCCCCGCCACGCCCAGCACGGCGGTCGACGCATCGAGCACCCCTCCGATCTGTTGAACGCCGGCCAAGGCGGTGGAGACGAGGAAGACGATCCCGAGGATCCCCAGCATGGCCATTCCACGCAGCCGTGACCGCCACAGGTTCGGACGTTCGGACGCCGGGACGTTCCAGACGCTGTCCAAGGCTCGTTCGGTCGCCCTCGTCACCTTCAAGCCCGCCCACCACGCGATGAGCGCGCCGACGCCGAGCGCCAGGCCGTTGCCCTGGGTGTGGGTGCCGATGAAGCCGGAGAGGGAGGGGAATGAGCGTGCGATCGTTCGGATCACCTGCGCCTTGAATGCAGGGTCGGACCCGAAGACGAACCCGAGGATCGCAGAGAAGAAGAGGATGAGGGGGAACATCGACAGGAAGCCGTAGTGCGCGATGAGCGCGGCGAGGCTGGCTCCCTCGTCGTCGCCCATCTTTCGCGCCACGGCCAACGGGAACGCGAGCGGCCGGTGTCGTCGCTGGAACCGGTCGGCCTCCGAGACGAGGTCTCGGAGGAGCGTCTGGCGCGTGCCTCGATGCGTCGTGCCTCGATGTGCCATGCCTCGATGCTCGTGGACGCCGCCACGGGTGGCAAGCGTCGTCCGGCCCGTGTGCTCAGGGTCACGAGGCGCGCGAGCGGCACAGCCGGCGAAGTCGGCAGCAAACCCGCTAGCAAAGCGCCGGGCGCACCCTTGCTGGAGCCGGACGACCGTCCGGCTCCTCGAAGCAAGGAGCGTCAGATGAGCACGCATACCACGGTCACCGGAAACCTGACCCGGGACCCAGAGATCCGCTACACGAGGGACGGGCAGGCGAGCGTCGTCCTGGGCATCGCGGTCAACCGCAGGTGGCAGGACCGCGAGACCCACGAATGGGAGGAGTCGACGTCCTTCTTCGACGTGGTCTGCTGGCGGGACCTGGCCGAGCACGCTGCGATGAGCCTCGCGAAGGGCATGCGCGTGATGGTGACCGGTCGGCTCGAGCAGCGCAGCTGGGAGACCGACCTCGGCGAGCGGCGGACCAAGGTCGAGATCGTCGCCGACGACGTGGGCCCGAGCCTGCGGTACGCGACGGCCGAGGTCCACCGGCAAGAGCGGCTCGAGCCGGCCGAGGCTTCCTCGAGCATCGCGTCCGCGGACGTATGACCGGTGGTCTGGCTTCCGGTCCTGGTGCTCCCCACGCCCTGGCCACTGCCGCTGCCGACGGCGGTGACGGTGGCCGGAGGCCTGGTCGCCTCCTGGTCCCAGCGGCCCCGCTCCGGATCCCCGCCCGGGTCTTCTACTCGAAGCACGACGTGTTCGGCCTCTGCGACGCGCTCGCACGAGCCGAGCGAGCCCTGAGCCGGGCAGGCGAGCCCGAGGAGGCCGCCCGGCTCGCCGCGGCCTTCGACCTCCTGGAGGCAGGGCTCGCGTGACTCGCGCGTGGGTGGATCGCGGGGGCGGGACGCCAGGGTGCTCGGGGATCAGCCGCCGGCAGGGTCGAACTCGATCGCCAGGGAATTCACGCAGTAGCGAAGGCCGGTCTCGGTGGGACCGTCGGGGAAGACGTGCCCGAGATGGCCACCGCAGCGGGCGCACACGATCTCGGTGCGCGCCATGCCGTGGCTGTGGTCGGCGCGCTCCTCGACGGTCCCGGCGGCGATCGCGCGGTCGAAGCTCGGCCAACCCGAT
>JAJYXS010000051.1 GCA_021801615.1 Actinomycetes bacterium | reverse complement strand
AGAGACCGTCTATGTGCTCGAGTCCTTCTACGAGGCACCGCGCCCCCAGGTCGCCCGAGCTCTTCGCTCGCTCGTCGCCTTCGACTCGGTCGTCTGCGTAGACCCCGCCCTTCTACTGCGGGCCGTCGAGGTGTACGAGACCGACAGGGTCGACTTCGCCGAGGCCTATCTGGTCGCGTGTGCAGAAAGCACGGGCGTCCAGCGAGTCGCGTCGTTCGACCGCTCACTGGACCGAGTGGAGACGATCGAACGCATCGAGCCAGTTGGAAAGTGACCCGTCGCCGGCGATATCCGCGAGTCGCCAGGCCCTCTGTGTCGATGCCGTGCTTGCCGAACTTTGCAGTCCATCATGTGGGCGATCAGGGATTGTCGCGCTCCAAGCCGGCGTTTTGGCCGCCCGTTGCGCCGAACTGGTCGCGTTCTTCGGGGACGCCATTCCAGGGTCGCTTTGAACCGCTGCTCCGGCGGCCACGTCACGGTGGCGCGACAGGCCTCGTGCCTTCCCTGGCGATCCAGGCGCCTGAGATGCAGCCCGGATGACGCTGCTACCGGACGCGCTTCCAAGTCCGACCGCCGTCTGTGGTGCGCCACAGCCCGCCGTGGAAGGTGAATGAGAACGCGTGCGCGGCCACGTACGCGCGTGTGGGAGTGACCACGGCGAGCGCGCGGAGCTGTGTGCCAACGCGTTGGCTGGTGGTCGCGGGCAGGGCGTCGTGCCAGCTGCGGCCGCCGTCACTCGTCGCGAGCAACCCGCCCCGGCGCATCTCGAGCACCCAGGCCTCGGTGCTCGATCGCGCCACTAGCGCGTAGATCGTGCCTGTGGGGGCACCCGGCAGCAGGTGGGCTGTGGCGTCCAGCGCCGGTGGATAGCTCGACTCGGCGACCCACGAGGTGCCCAGGTCCGTCGAGCGGTAGACGACGTTGGGACGCGTTCCGACCGCACCTGCGCCGCTGCAGACCAGCCAGATGGTGCGCGACGACGGCGCGAGGGAGAGCTGACCGCCCTCGCGGAAGTCCGTGGGGCACGGGAGAGGGCTCGGCAGCCAGCTCCCGTCACTGTCGGTGCTCGTCAGGAGCACGCCGGGGTCGTTGGCCGAGTAGCCCTCCTGGTCTCCCCACTCGGCTACGACCAGCGTGCCGCCCATCCCGACGGCGGTCTGGGCTGCACGAAATGGCTCGGTGGGGAGGTCGAGCACCCGCCAGGTGCGGCCCGCGTCGCTCGATGCCTCGACCCCGACGGTGCACGGTGCGGTGGTCGGGCTCACTGTGCAGGTGGTGTAGGTGAGCCACAGCCGGCGTCCGAGGGCGGTGCTCGCGTCTACGCGGCCGGGGACGGCGATCGGCGCCCAGTTGTGTCCCCCGTCGTGGGTGACGAAAACGCCGCGTGCGCCGTACTCGACGCCGTCGGAGGCGCTCACGAAGGTGAGGGTGGGCTGACCGCCGACGCCGGAGTCGGAGCCGACAGCAGGAAGGCGTCCCATCTCGTGCCATGTCGACCAGCCGTCGGTGGTGGAGACGAGCTCTGTTGGGCCGGATACCCCAGCGGCGTCCAGGGGGCTGTAGATGCCGAACCCGACTGTGGCATTGACGAAGGAGAGTGCGACGAGGCAGTTCGTCACGGCGACGGCCGGCGTACCGCACCACGACCCGGTGGTCACAGAGCGGGTCGACTTCGCCGGCACCTTGGCGTGGGAACCAGGAGCAGCGGTCTTCGATGCGCGGGCATGCCCGCCGTTGCCGACTGCGCCGTAGCTCATCCCCACGGTGGCCGCGACGACGAGGGCGGCGACGCCGATCACCCAGTGCCGCCTGCGCCGCCGGCGCGCTTCCCCGGAAAGGACCTCGAGGAGCTCGGGACCCCCCGCCTCGATCGGTTGCTCGAGCGTCGGTTGGCGTACGCTCGTCTCAGCGCACCGCCTCGATCATGGCGACGAGATCGCTCTTGCGATAGCCGGACCTGCGAGCCGCGCGCACGAGGTCGCGCACCTGGGCGACGAGCGCGCTCTTCTCTGGGGTGCCCGACACGGTGATCCCATGCCCGCGGCGGAACTCGAGGAGGCCCTCGTCACGGAGGAGGTGGAGCGCACGGAACACCGTGTTCTTGTTGACCCCGAGCACCGCGGCCATGTCCTTGGCGAGCGGCAGCCGGTCACCTGGGCATGCTTCGCCTTCTGCGATCGCGCGACGGATCTCGGCTGCGACCTGCTCGGCGAGCGGCATCGGATCGCTCCGGTCGACACGCAGGTCCATAATCCCTATTCTACTAGTACTACTCGCTGATGGGAAGAGGTCACAGCGGGCGACTAGTGCAGTGTCTCAGTTTTACGCGGTGATTTGTTCGAGGACGATCCGACCACGACGCACTTTCGCGAGGATCTGCTCGGCGGTGGCGGTCCATACGAACCCCTTGGGGTCCTCGTTGTTCGCCTCCAGGTACTCCTCGATGGCAGCGATCAGTGATGGGACCGAGCCGAACACGCCGCGGCGGATGGCCTTGTCGTCGAGCTCTCGGAACCACCGCTCGACCAGGTTGAGCCACGAGCTCGACGTCGGCGTGAAATGAAGATGGAAGCGCGGGTGCTTCTCCAGCCACGACTTGACGTTCGGATGCTTGTGGGTGGCGTAGTTGTCCAGGATCATGTGCACCGCCAGTCCCTTGGGGACCTCGCGGTCGACCTTGCGG
>JAJYXS010000218.1 GCA_021801615.1 Actinomycetes bacterium | reverse complement strand
GAGGTCACGTTCTTCAGGCCGAGGTCCCTGACGAGCTTGTGGAGCTTCCTCGCGGCGTCCTGGGAGATGCCGGCACGGATCGCGATCCGCTGGCGCGCGGTGCCCTTGGCGGCCTCTTCCACCTTGCCGGGATCGAGCGCCTTCAAGGAGACGTGGCGGCGCACGAGCTTCTCTTCGAGCACCTGGCGGAGCGCAGCGAGCCGGTCTTCGGTCGAGGAGTGCAGGGTCAGCTCGTCGATGCCGAGCTCGATTCGAGAGTCGGTCCCTTTGAAGTCGAAGCGCGTCGACGCTTCCCTGTTCGCCTGGTCGACGGCGTTGCGCACTTCTTGCATGTTCACCTGCGACACGATGTCGAAGCTGGGCATGGCGCCCACCCTACCGACCGTGTGGCGCGGACCGGCTGGCCCAGGAGGTCCTGGCGCAGGACTGCCTGCCGGGTCGCCGGCCACGGGAGGTCGCCGGCCGCGGGAGGCCGCCGGCCGTGTGCGGTAACCTCCCCGTCGGGTCGGTGTCCGAGTGGCCAAAGGAAGCAGGCTGTAAACCTGTCGGCGAAAGCCTACGGGGGTTCGAATCCTCCCCGGCCCACCGGGAGCCACATGGGACGCGGGCCGCGTCGACTGCACTGCCGCACGACCCACTGGTGACTCGGCACGGTCGGTCCGTGGTCGCTCACCTCGTGCCGGACGAGCACGGGTCATCGCAGAGCTCGAGCACCGCCCGAGGCGGCCGACGCCGGCCTCGCCGACCTGAGCGTGGTCGTCACCGTACATCGTCACCGGACGCGGCGGCTGCTCGGCTTCGCGAGCACCACTTCCGTGCGCTCCGACCCCTCGACGGTGGACGGTTCAGGCTGCCGCCAGCAGACGAGCCGGGTCGCCGATCCGCTCTCGGATCTCGTGAGCCCAGCCAGCTCATCCACCAGGTTGCCGACCTGCGCGAGCACGTCGTCGTGCCGGCTTCCGAACGAGGGCCTGATCACTCCCTACGGGATCCCCACCTCGCCCAGGCAGGGAGGCCCGGTCGGCACGCCGACCCGCCGTGGAGGCGGTGGCGGTATTGGCGCGCCTCGGACGCACGGTTACAATGCCGTGACCAGTAGCCGAAGTCCCGGTCCGCCCGAGTGTCGCGTGTGCAGGGCCGCTTGCGACGATGTCGGCGTCGTAGCGCGATCTCGAGGCGGTGCCGGGCACCGCCGGCGACGTGCAGCCGGAGCAGTCCCAGCGAGTGACCAGCTCTCGGCGGAAGGGCTCCGCCGCGACGACAAGTGAGGCCGACGACGTTGGAGAGCGCGTGAGCGGTCGAGCGACACGGGTCGCCTCCGCCGCACTGCCGAGCCCAGCCCGGTTGGGGCGTCTGCGAGCACGGCTCGCGCAGGAGCGATCGAGGACGGCCGAGCGCGCCGCCCGTGCGGGCGCCGCTGCCGACCGGCTGGCGGTGCACCTCGAGATGCTGAAGGTCCGCGTCCTCCCCGCGTCGATGCTCGCAGGCCGGGTGCAGCCGGGCGGCGAGGAGCGTGACGGGTGGCGCTTCCTCAGGCGTCCGGCGCTGCTGGGCTTCGTCGCGCTCTGTGCGATCACCGTCGGCGCGTCCCTGCCGAGCTCGCCGTTCAAGCTGGAGATGGCGGGGACGTGGTTCTTCGGTGAGCCGCCGCCTGGCGGGTCCTCCGAGAGCTTCATGCTGTTCGGGCTCGTGGCGGTCTACGGCGGGCTCGTGCTCCTGATCCGCGTCTGGTACGGGCTCCTGAAAGCGCTCGCGCGCCGGCCGGGCGTACCCGTTCGCTACCTCGGCTGGATCCTCGTGCTGTGGGTCCTGCCTATGCTCGTGGTCGCGCCGATCTTCAGCCGCGACGTCTACTCCTACGCAGCCCAGGGTGAGATGATGAGCCGCCACATCAACCCGTACGACTACGGGCCGTACACCCTCGGCGCCGGGCCTTATGTGAACCCGGTCGACCCGCTGTGGTTGAACACCCCTGCGCCGTACGGCCCGCTGTTCTTGCTGATGGACGGGCTCTTCGCGAGCGTGAGCTTCCACCACGTGCTCGCGACCGTCGTCCTCCTCAGACTGTCAGCGCTCGCTGGCGTGGCGCTCATCGCCGCGTGCATCCCGGCGCTCTCTCGCTCCTTCGGCAGGGATCACGGTCCCGTCTACGTGATGGCGGTGCTGAACCCCTTGGTGGTCCTCATGCTCGTGGGCGCGGCCCACAACGACGCGCTCATGCTCGGGCTCATGGTCGCCGGCGTGACGGCCGCCCGCTATCGGCACCCCGCGTGGGGCGTGCTGCTCTGCGCGCTCGCGGCCGCGATCAAGGTCCCCGCGGCGATCGGGATCGTCTACATCGGTTGGGGGTGGACAGGTCCCGATCTCCCGTTGCGAGAGCGGGTGCGGCCGCTCCTCAAGGCCGGCGCGATCGCCTCCGCGGTCGTGCTCGGCCTGTCCTTCGCGTCCGGGCTCGGCATCGGCTGGATCGCCAATCTCGACACCCCGGGCACGGTGCGGAGCTGGCTTGCACCCGCGACGGGTGTCGGCATGCTCCTGTCGGGCGCGATCCACGCGGTCGGCCTGACGTCGGTGCCGATGGCGGCCGTCCTGTCGGGCACGCGGGTGCTCGGTCTGGGCGCCGCCACCGGGATCTCGGTCTACCTGCTCGTGCGCAGCGACCGCGTGGGCGCCTTGCGCGCCTTGGGGATCAGCATGCTGCTCTTCGTGATCCTCGGCCCCGTGGTCCAGCCGTGGTACTTGACCTGGGGAGTCGTGATGCTCGCGCCGGTTGCCGCCGGCAAGCTGCGCGCGGTCCTCGTCGCGCTCTCGGCGCTCTCCCCGTTCATCGGCCTGCCGGGCGGGCGGACACTCCTCGACGAGCTCATCCACTACAACCCGGTGGCCGTCGCGGTCGCGCTCCTCGCGCTCCTTGCAGTGCTGCTCGCCCCGATCGGGCGGTGGTCGAGCTCCTGGCAGGAGCTGGAGGTCCCCGGAGCGCTCGCCCGTTCCGTCGCCGGGTGACTCGCCGAGCCGACCTCCTCGCACGCGGCCTCAGGGTCAGAGCATCCGCTGCAGCTCCACGACGTCGAGCCACCTGCCGTGCTTGCGGCCGACCTCCCGCTCCACTCCGACGAGCTCGAACCCGCAGGAGCGATGCAGGCGGATCGACGCCTCGTTTTCCGAGGAGATCCTCGCGATGACTGCATGGAAGCCGTGACCGGCAGCGAGGCGGAGCAGCTCGTCGAGGAGCGTCCTGCCGATCCCCCTCCCGCGGTGATCGGCATGGACGTACACGGAGTCCTCGACCGTCGTGGCGTACGCAGCCCGGTCGCGGAACGGAGAGACGACCGCGAAGCCGACGACCTGCTCTCTCGCGCCACCCGCGATCGCGACGACTGCCGGGTGGGCGCCGCGGTGCCGGTCGATCCAGGCCCGCTGCTGCTCCAGCGAGCGAGTGACGAGATCGAAGGTGTTCGTGCCGGAGGTGACTTCGTGGTTGTAGATCGCCCGGATCGCCTCGGCGTCCTCAGGCTCCACGAGGCGCAGCCGCATCGCCGGATGGTATCGGAGCCCTGGGACCCGTTCTCCCTTCTGCATGGGTATCATGGGGTGCTGCAGCCCAGCGGCGCGCATGCGCGCCCCCTTAGCTCAGTCGGCAGAGCACAGCCATGGTAAGGCTGGTGTCGTCGGTTCGATTCCGACAGGGGGCTCCCCGGCGGCGTAGCTCAGTCGGTCAGAGCACACGGCTCATAATCGTGTTGTCGCGGGTTCGAGTCCCGCCGCCGCTACGAGACGATGGTGTGGCCGGGTCGACCAAGGGATCGAGGACGAGAGAGGTGCCCCGATGGCGAAGAACGAGAAGCGTGTCCAGGTGACGCTCGCCTGCGAGGTCTGCAAGCGGCGGAACTACATCACGACCAAGAACAAGCTGAACGACCGTGAGCGGATCGAGATGAGGAAGTACTGTCGCTGGGACCGCCGCCACACCCTCCACAAGGAGACCCGCTGACCGCCTCCGTCCAGGGGCGTGGTAGCCTCGCGCGTCGCCCCCGAGGCACGCCGGGGGAAGGCCCTGATGTGGGACCGTCCCAGATGGGGACCTCGGTGCCGGAGGGCAGTAGCTCAACTGGTAGAGCACCGGTCTCCAAAACCGGCGGTTGGGGGTTCGAGTCCCTCCTGCCCTGCTGGGAGCTCGACCGGCAGGGAGCGACTCCCGAGAAGAGACGGACAGCCGGAGCGACGCAGTGAGCCGCGAGACCAAGCGCATGATCGACCAGCGAGGCAGGACGATGACCGACGGAGCGGAGCTGGGCAGGGACGCCTTCGCCATCGGGGACGTCGCCGCGGCGCCGCGCGAGGTGAAGCAGGCTCGGCAGCGGACGACCCCCGTCCAGTTCGCCCGGGAGATCCGCGACGAGCTGCGGCAGGTCGCGTGGCCGAGCCGCGCCGAGATGGTCAACTACACGCTGGTCGTCTTCTTCACGCTGGTGATCATGATCGCGCTGATCTTCCTGCTGAATTACGTCTTCGGCAAGGGCGTGTTCTTCATGTTCCAGAAGTGAGCGGCCCGCACGTGACACTCGACACCGACCTCAGGGAAGACCCCGGCGCGGCCGACGGCGCGCCTGGTGGCGCTGCGCCGGCCGCCGAGTCGGACGTGGTCCATGCCGACGAGATCCCGCCGGTCGAGGCCGCGGCGCTCGCCGACGAAGACGACGACGACGAAGAGGAGGAAGAGGAGACCGCCTACGTCCCGAGCCCCTACGACCGGCCTGGTCGCTGGTACGTGGTGCACACGTACTCGGGTTACGAGAACAAGGTCTCCTCGAACCTGAAGAACGTCATCGCGTCCCGTGGGATGGAGGACCGGGTCTACGAGATCGTCGTCCCGATGGAAGACGTGGTCGAGGTGAAGAACGGCAAGCGGGTGACCGTCCAGAGGAAGGTGTTCCCCGGCTACCTGCTCGTTCGGAGCGATCTCGATGACGACACCTGGGGTGCGATCCGCAACACGCCGGGGGTGACCGGGTTCGTCGGTCCCGGCACCAAGCCGACCCCGCTGTCGCGCCGTGAGGTCGAGAGCATCCTCCAGGTGAAGCCCGAGGGTGTCCAGGCGCCTGCCAAGCAGCGGCGGCCGAAGCTCGAGTACGAGGTGAACGAGACGGTGCGCGTGAAGGAGGGCCCGTTCGCGGACTTCTCCGGACAGATCGCCGAGATCAACGAGGACCAGCTGAAGCTGAAAGTGCTCGTGAACATCTTCGGCCGGGAGACGCCGGTCGAGCTCGAGTTCAGCCAGGTCGCCAAGCTCTGAGTCCGAAGGAGATCCTCGAATGCCTCCGCGCAAGCGCGTTCTCGCCGTGGTGAAGATCCAGCTGCAGGCCGGGCAGGCGACCCCTGCCCCCCCGGTCGGCACCGCGCTCGGTCCGCACGGGGTCCAGACCATGGAGTTCACCAAGCAGTACAACGCGGCCACCGAGTCCATGCGCGGGACGGTCGTTCCCGTCGAGATCACGATCTACGAGGACCGCTCCTTCACCTTCGTGCTGAAGACGCCGCCCACGCCGGTGCTCTTGCGTCAGGCTGCCGGCGTCGAGAAGGGAGCGGCCACCACCGGCCGTTCCCAGGTCGGCACGATCTCCGACGAGCAGCTCGCGGAGATCGCTCGCACGAAGCTCGTCGACCTGAACACCGACGACCTCGAAGCGGCCAAGAAGCAGGTCGCCGGCACCGCCCGATCCATGGGCATCGCGGTCGCCGGCTGAACCGGCGCGCTGGAGACGGAGGAATTGACCGAATGGGCCAGCACGGCAAGCGTTACCGGTCACTGAACGGCCGTTACGACCATGGCGCGCTCTACGGGGTGGGTGACGCCATCGACCTCGTGAAGTCGATGGCGTCGGCCAAGTTCGACGAGACCGTCGAGCTCGCGGTGCGCCTGGGCGTGGACCCCCGCAAGGCCGACCAGATCGTCCGGGGGACGCTCAGCCTGCCCGCCGGCACGGGCAAGCCTGTCCGGGTCGCGGTGTTCGCGGCCGGCGAGCAGGCCGCAGAGGCCAGGGCCGCAGGTGCGGACGTGGTGGGGGCCGACGACCTCGTGGCGCGGATCCGTGACCAGGGGTTCTTGGACTTCGACGTGGCGATCGCGGTCCCAGATCTGATGGGGCAGGTGGGGACCCTCGGCCGGATCCTGGGCCCTCGCGGCCTGATGCCGAACCCCAAGACGGGGACGGTCACGAACGACGTCGGCAGGGCGGTCACCGAATTCAAGGGCGGCCGAGTCGAGTACCGCACCGACAAGGTCGGCAACGTGCATCTTCCCGTCGGCAAGGTCTCCTTCGCCAAGGGCGACCTTGCGGCGAACGTGCATGCGGTCGTCGAAGAGCTGGTCCGGGCGAAGCCTGCAGCGGCGAAGGGCCGGTACCTCCTCGCGCTGACCCTCTCGTCGACCATGGGCCCCGGGGTGCGCATCGACCCCGCCCGGGCCCGCGAGCTCGAAGAAGAGCTGGCAGCCACCCACTGACGCCCTCTGGTATCCTCTCGGCGACAGCCTGCCTCCGGGCGGGCAACGAGTTTCTGGTCGCCGCAGACCTCCGGTGCGCTCCAGGGCGCGGAAGGGACCTCCGGGTCCGCCTGACGAGGCGACGCTTTCCAGGCACCGGCCTGGTCCGTCGCACACCGGAGCGCAGCGCAGCCAGGTGTGGAGGAACGATGGACAGTCCGAGGCCCGAGAAGGTTGCCGTCGTCGACGAGGTGCGCACCCGCCTCGCCGAGGCAAGCGCCGCGGTCGTCACCGAGTACCGAGGGCTGACGGTCGCGGATCTCGCGGCCTTGCGGAAGAACCTGCACGCGTCCGGGGGCGAGTACAAGATCTTCAAGAACACGCTCGTGAGACGGGCGATCGACGGCAGTCCCCATGCGCAGCTCGAGGAGCTGCTCGTCGGCCCAACGGCGATCGCCTTCGTCCACGGGGACGTGAGCTCGGTCGCGAAGGCGTTGCGCGACTTCGGACGGACGAACCCGCGTCTGGTGCTGAAGGGCGGGATGCTCGACGGCGTGTTGCTCTCCCCGGCGCAGCTCGGGGCGCTCGCGGACCTTCCGCCACGTGAGGTGCTGCTCGCCCAGTTCGCCGGTGCGCTCCAGGCGTCGCTCGCGCGCGTCGCGTCGCTGCTCCAGGCACTCCCTCGGAACCTCGCGTACGGGCTCCAGGCCCTTCTGGAGGATCGGGGCGGCGCCGCTGCCGCCGCGCCGGAAGTGGGGACGTCGCCTACCCCGCCTGCCGCCGCGCCGGAAGTGGGGACGTCGCCTACCCCGCCTGCCGCCGCGCCGGAAGTGGGGACCGCTGCGCCCGAGGGCGACCAGGAGATGCGGGCGGGGGGAGAGTAGGCGCGCTGCACGCGTCGCAAAGGTCCCGAGGAGAGCAGTACGGGCACCGATCCGAGAAGAGCACGGGCACAGGCCCGAGAAGCCCTGAGCAGAGAAGCCCTGAGCAGAGAAGACCTGAGAAGAGAAGACGCTGAGGAAGAGAAAGGAAGAATTGCAGAGATGGCAGGATCCCTGACCAAGGAGCAGATCCTCGACGGCATCGCCGAGCTCTCGGTGATCGAGCTGAGCGAGCTGCTGAAGGCCTTCGAGGAGAAGTTCAACGTGACGGCGGCAGCACCGGTGGCGATCGCCGCCGCGCCGGCCGGGGGCGGGGCCGCGGCGGAGGCCGGCGCCACAGAGGAGGAGCAGACGGAGTTCGACGTGGTTCTCGTCGCAGCGGGCGAGAAGAAGATCCAGGTGATCAAAGAGGTTCGCTCGCTCACGAGCCTCGGGCTGAAGGAGGCCAAGGACCTCGTGGACAGCGCGCCGAAGCCTGTCCTCGAGCGGGTGAACAAGGACGAGGCCGAAAAGGCGCGCGCCGCCCTCGAGAGCGCCGGCGCGACGGTCGAGGTCAAGTAGTCCTGAGGGCTGGGTGGCGGGGCTGGGAGGTCCCAGGCCCCGCCACCCGTGCGCTCCCGAGGAGCTCGGGCTCCGCAGAGGCTCCCGGCCGTCGCCCCGGCTCCCGGCCGCAACGGGGCTCGGAGCCTTGACGCGGAGGGTGGCGGCCTTTACCCTGTGGATCGTTCGCCCCTCGGCGCTCGGCCGCAGAGGGGTTGTGGTCGTGCCCGCGCTCGGGTATGCTACAGGGTTGCCGTGCAGCTCCGCCTTGCGATCGCAATTCCCCCAGCCTGAATGACGCGCGCCGCTGCACGGCTCCGGGCCGGCAGAGCAGCCCTTCAGCCGTCTTCCCTGATCGGCCATCCCTGTCCGCCCGCATCGCCCCTGCCCCTGCATCCCGAGCAACTGTGAGGAGTCGACCGTTGCCTTCACGGTCCCGTAGTCCCGAACGAGTGTCCTTCGCCAACATCGACGAGGCGCTGCCGCTGCCCGACCTCATCGCCATCCAGCGAGACTCCTTCCAGTGGTTCCTGGACAAGGGGCTCGCAGAGGCCTTCGACGACATCAGCCCGATCGAGGACTTCACCGGCCAGCTGAGCCTCGAGCTCGAGTTCGACCCGTCCGACCCCGACCTGCGCCCACCGCCCAAGTTCTCGGTGGAGGAGTGCAAGGAGAAGGACATGACCTACGCCGCCCCGGTCTTCGTCCGGGCGCGCTTCTTGAACGCCGGCACCGGTGAGATCAAGGAGCAGACCGTCTTCATGGGCGACTTCCCGATGATGACGGACCGCGGCACCTTCATCGTCAACGGGACCGAGCGAGTGGTCGTGAGCCAGCTCGTTCGTTCCCCGGGCGTCATCTTCCAGCCGGGGCGGGACCTGAAGACCATCTTCACCGGGACGATCCACCCGTACCGTGGTGAGTGGATCGAGCTCGACATCGAGGCCAAGCCCTCGAAGGACGTCACCGCCGGAGCGAGGGTCGCACGCAAGCGGCGGCTGTCGCTCTTCGTGCTGCTGCGCGCGCTCGGCTACGGGGACGAGGCGTTCCTCGAGCGCTTCGTCCGGCACTTCGACTTCCTCGAGGGTCAGTGGGAGAAGGAGAAGGACTTCGCCCCCTCTCGTGAAGAGGCGCTCCTCGAGATCTACAAGCGAGCCCGTCCCGGCGAGCCCCTCTCGGTCGAAGCGGCGCGCCAGTACTTCGAGAACGCGTTCTTCAACCCGAAGCGCTACGACCTCACCCGTGTGGGCCGCTACAAGCTGAACCGCAAGCTCGGCCCCGAGATCGAGCGCGCGTCCCAGCTGTTCGGGATCGACCTCGAGCGTCCGGCGCCGGGACAGAGCGTGCTCAGCCCGTCCGAGGTCCTCGCGGCGGCGACCTACATGCTCCACCTCGCTCTGCACATGACCGACGGCGACTCGACCTACCGCATCGATGACCAGGACCACTTCGCGAACCGCCGCGTCCGTTCGGTCGGCGAGCTCATCCAGAACCAGGTCCGTGTCGGGCTGTCGCGCATGGAGCGGGTGGTGCGCGAGCGGATGACCACCCAGGACGTCGAGGCGATCACCCCCCAGACCCTCATCAACATCCGTCCTGTCGTGGCCGCGGTGAAGGAGTTCTTCGGCACCTCCCAGCTGAGCCAGTTCATGGACCAGAACAACCCGCTGTCGGGGCTCGCCCACAAGCGTCGGCTCTCGGCGCTCGGCCCTGGCGGCCTGTCGCGCGAGCGCGCCGGGTTCGAGGTCCGGGACGTCCACACGTCCCATTACGGGCGCATGTGCCCGATCGAGACGCCAGAGGGCCCGAACATCGGGCTCATCGGGGGGCTCGCGACCTACGCGCGAGTGAACGAGTACGGCTTCATCGAGACCCCGTACCGGAAGGTCGTCGACGGCCGCGTCACCGACGAGGTCGTCTATCTCGCGGCCGACGAGGAGGAGGAGCACGTCATCGCCCAGGCGAACGCCCCGGTCGGGCCCGACGGGCGCTTCACCAGCGACCGCGTGCTCGTCCGCCGCGGGCCGCAGGGCACCGGCGTGCGCATCGGCGCGACGTCCACGACCTACGGCACCACGAGCGAGATCGACTACGTGCCGCCTGCCGAGGTGGACCTCATGGACGTCTCCCCGAAGCAGATCGTCTCGGTCTCGACCGCGCTGATCCCCTTCGTCGAGCACGACGACGCGAACCGGGCGCTCATGGGCGCGAACATGCAGAAGCAGGCGGTGCCGCTGGTCGTGCCCGAGGCGCCCTACATCGGCACCGGGGTCGAGGGCCGTGCCGCACGCGACGCGGGCGACGTCATCCTGGCGGAGGGTGAGGGCACCGTGACCGAGGTTTCGGGCGACCAGGTGGTCGTCGAGTACCGAGCGGGCCAGAAGGACCGGCTTGGCCAGGCGCTCGGCCGCAAGGTCTACCGGCTCGCGAAGTTCCGCCGGTCCAACCAGAACACCTGCATCAATCAGAAGCCGCTCGTGGACGAGGGCGACAAGGTGGTCCTGGGCGACCTCATCGCGGACGGCCCCTCCACGCACAACGGCGAGCTCGCGCTGGGGAAGAACCTGCTCGTGGCGTTCATGCCCTGGGAGGGCTACAACTACGAGGACGCGATCATCCTCTCGCAGCGGCTCGTGCGCGACGACGTGCTCACGTCCATCCACATCGAGGAGCACGAAGTCGACGCCCGTGACACCAAGCTCGGCGCAGAGGAGATCACCCGGGACATCCCGAACCTCTCCGAGGAGATCCTCGCGGACCTCGACGAGCGCGGCATCATCCGCATCGGGGCGGAGGTCGGGCCGGGGGACGTCCTCGTCGGCAAGGTGACGCCGAAGGGCGAGACCGAGCAGACGCCCGAGGAGCGGCTGCTGCGGGCGATCTTCGGCGAGAAGGCCCGCGAGGTGCGCGACACGAGCCTGAAGGTGCCCCACGGCGAGGAAGGCAAGGTCATCGACGTGCGCGTCTTCTCGCGGGAGGACTCCCATGAGCTGCCGCCGGGCGTGAACCAGCTCGTCCGCGTCTACGTGGCCCAGAAGCGCAAGATCTCCGAGGGCGACAAGCTGGCCGGCCGCCACGGCAACAAGGGCGTCATCTCGAAGATCCTTCCGATCGAGGACATGCCGTTCCTCGCGGACGGCACGCCGGTCGACATCATCTTGAACCCTCTGGGCGTGCCGAGCCGGATGAACGTCGGTCAGGTGCTCGAGTCGCACCTCGGCTACGCCGCCCGCCACGGCTGGGACGGCGTCGCAGTCGAGGAGGACGTGGGGACGAGCGGGCGGCCCGGTTCGGGCCGGAAGACCCGGCCCCGCACCATCCCGGCGACGTGGGTGGCGACCCCCGTCTTCGACGGGGCCCACTGGGACGAGGAGGAGGACGCGGGCAAGCACCCGACGATCCGCCAGCTCTTCGAGCGGCTGAACTCCGACTCCGCGACCGGAGGGGTCCAGATCCAGCCCACCGGCAAGGCCGTGCTGTACAACGGCCGCACCGGCGAGCCCTACGACAACCCGATCTCGGTCGGCTACGTCTACATCATGAAGCTCGCGCACCTCGTCGACGACAAGATCCACGCCCGCTCGACGGGGCCGTACTCGATGATCACCCAGCAGCCCCTGGGAGGGAAGGCCCAGTTCGGCGGCCAGCGCTTTGGGGAGATGGAGGTGTGGGCGCTCGAAGCCTTCGGCGCCGCCTATGCGCTCCAGGAGCTGCTGACCATCAAGTCCGACGACGTGCTCGGCCGTGTCAAGGTCTACGAGGCGATCGTGAAGGGGGAGAACATCCCCGAACCTGGGATCCCCGAGAGCTTCAAGGTGCTGATCAAGGAGATGCAGTCCCTGTGCCTCGACGTGGAGGTGCTGGCGAGCGACGGGTCGGAGATCGAGATGCACGAGCTCGACGAGGACGTGTTCCGCACGGCCGAGGAGCTCGGCATCGACATCAGCAGGCCCGAGCGGGGATCCGACGAAGAGGACGAGCGACGCGCGGCTGAGAGGAGCTTCTAGTCATGGCGCTGGACGTGAACACCTTCGACCAGCTGCGGATCGGTCTGGCGACCGGCGACTCGATCCGCGCGTGGTCGAACGGCGAGGTGAAGAAGCCCGAGACCATCAATTACCGCACCCTCCGCCCCGAGAAGGACGGGCTCTTCTGCGAGAAGATCTTCGGTCCGACCAAGGACTGGGAGTGCTACTGCGGCAAGTACAAGCGCGTGCGCTTCAAGGGCATCATCTGCGAGCGTTGTGGTGTCGAGGTCACGCGGTCCAAGGTGCGTCGCGAGCGCATGGGCCACATCGAGCTCGCGGCGCCCGTCGTCCACATCTGGTACCTGCGCGGCACCAGAAGCTGGCTCGCGTACCTCCTCATGGGCACCGAGGCCCGCGAGGAGCTGAAGGCGAAGCAGCTGGAGAAGGTCATCTACTTCGCCGCGAACCTCGTCACCTGGGTCGACGAGGACAAGCGTCACGCGGACCTGCCGAACCTCGAGGCCGAGCTCGCCGAGGAGGTCTCCGAGATCGAGCGGCGACGCGACCTCGAGATCGACCGCCGGTTCAAGGCGCTCGAGGAGGAGCTGAGGGAGCTCGAGGCCCAGGGCGCGCGCGACGCCGAGGTGAAGGCACGCCAGCGAGCCGTCGAGAAGGAGATCGGAGCGCTGCGCGAACGGGCCGACGACGAGATCGAGCTCGCGAAGCGCGCCCTCGACGAGCTGCGCGGGCTGCATCCCCGCAAGATCATCGAGGACGAGCTCCTCTGGCGAGAGCTGCATCTCCGCTACTCGGACTACTTCGAGGGCGGCATGGGCGCCGAGACGATCCAGCGCCTCATCGACCGGATCGACTTCGACGCCGAAGAGGTGAAGCTCCGGGAGATGATCGACGCGTCGGACGGCCGCCGCCCGCTCTCGGCGCAGCGGCGCCAGAAGGTGATCAAGCGCCTCAAGATCGTCACCGCCTTCAACCGGCGCGACGAGCACGGCCGCCGCGTGAACGACCCGCGCGCCATGATCCTGGAGGCGGTCCCGGTCATCCCGCCCGATCTCCGTCCGATGGTCCAGCTGGACGGCGGCCGCTTCGCGACCTCCGATCTGAACGACCTCTACCGAAGGGTCATCAACCGCAACAACCGCCTGAAGCGCCTCCTGGACCTCGGCGCGCCCGAGATCATCATCAACAACGAGAAGCGGATGCTCCAAGAGGCGGTCGACGCGTTGTTCGACAACGGCCGGCGCGGGCGGCCGGTGACGGGCCCTGGCAACCGCCCGCTGAAGTCGCTCTCGGACATGCTGAAGGGCAAGCAGGGACGGTTCCGCCAGAACCTCCTCGGCAAGCGCGTCGACTACTCGGGCAGGTCGGTCATCGTCATCGGACCGACCCTCCAGCTGCACCAGTGCGGGCTGCCCAAGCTGATGGCGCTCGAGCTCTTCAAGCCGTTCGTCATGAAGCGGCTCGTCGACGCAGAGCTCGCGCTGAACATCAAGTCGGCCAAGAGGATGGTCGAGCGGCGGCGACCGCAGGTCTGGGACGTGCTCGAGGACGTCATCCGGGAGCACCCGGTGCTGCTGAACCGCGCGCCGACGTTGCACCGGCTCGGCATCCAGGCGTTCGAGCCGGTGCTCGTGGAGGGCAAGGCGATCCAGATCCACCCGCTCGTGTGCACCGCCTTCAACGCGGACTTCGACGGGGACCAGATGGCCGTCCACCTCCCGCTCTCGGCGGAGGCGCAAGCCGAAGCCCGGGTCCTCATGCTGTCGGCGAACAACGTCCTGTCGCCCGCGACCGGCCGGCCGATCACGGTGCCGACCCAGGACATGGTCTTCGGGACCTATTACCTCACCATGATCGTCGACGACGCGCCCGGCGCAGGTCGCGTGTTTCGTCACAGCTACGAGGTGCAGGCCGCGCTCGACGAGGGCAGCCTCGCCCTCCACGCGAGGATCCACCTTCGTCCGGCGGCCGGCTCGACGCTCGCTGCTCGGCTGGCCGCAGCCTCGGGGTCCGCCGCGCGCGCCGCTGAGCCGGGGGGTGCCGGCGCGGCGCCAGGGGCGGTCGCGGACGGCGCGGTCGACGCGGCCGACGCGGCCGACGACGGCACTCAGGAGCGGCTCTCGATCGAGACGACCCCGGGGCGCGTGCTCTTCAACGAGGCGCTTCCCGACGGGTTCCCCTACGTGAACGACGTGATCGGCAAGCGCAACACTCCGATCGGCGCGATCGTCGAGGAGCTCTCGTCCGCCTACCCCAAGCACGTCGTGGCCGAGAGCCTCGACCGGATCAAGGCGCTCGGCTTCAGGTACGCCGCGCAGTCCGGGCTCACGATCTCGATCGACGACGTGCGCACCCCCCCCGAGAAGCAGGCGATCCTCGACCGCTACGAGAAGGAGGCCGAGAAGGCCGAGACCCAGTTCAAGCGGGGCATCATCACCGACGACGAGCGGCGCCAGAAGGAGATCGAGATCTGGACGTCGGCGAACTCCGAGGTGGGACGCGCCATGGAGCAGTCGCTCTCGCGGCTCGCCTTCAACCCGCTCGACATGATGGTGGACTCCGGCGCACGAGGGAACGCCCAGCAGATCCGCCAGATCGCGGGCATGAAGGGCCTCGTGTCCAACCCGCGCGGCGAGATGATCCCCCGGCCGATCAAGTCATCCTTCCGTGAGGGGCTGTCGGTGCTGGAGTACTTCATCTCGACGCACGGCGCCCGCAAGGGCCTGGCCGACACCGCGCTGCGGACCGCGGACTCCGGCTACCTCACGCGGCGCCTGGTCGACGTGGCCCAGGAGCTGATCATCCGCGAAGAGGACTGCGGCACGTCGCGGGGCATCTGGATCGAGCACGTCGAGCCGGACAGCCCCGGCAGGCGGAGCTATCTCGAGACCCGCGTCTACGGCCGGCTGCTCGCCGAGGAGGTCCGGTTGTCCGACGGCTCGGTGGTGGCGCCCGGGACGCTCCTGTCCGACGAGATCGTGGCGCGCCTGCGCGACGATCCCCAGGTGACGAGGGTGCGCACCCGCTCGGTGCTGACCTGCGAGGCGGGTCACGGCGTCTGCGCGGCCTGCTACGGCCAGTCGCTCGCCACCGGGAGGATGATCGAGCTCGGCGAGGCGGTGGGCGTCATCGCCGCCCAGTCCATCGGAGAGCCCGGTACCCAGCTCACGATGCGGACCTTCCACACCGGCGGCGTCGTCGGCGAGGACATCACCCACGGGCTTCCGCGTGTCGTGGAGCTGTTCGAAGCCCGCACGCCCAAGGGCGCCGCGGTCCTCGCCCACCGCTCCGGCGTGATCCGCATCGAGGACGAGGAGACCGGCCGGCGGATCACCGTGGTCGCCGACGACGGGACCGAGGAGTCCACCGTGGTGCCCCCCCGGGCGCACCTCGAGGTCGCCGACGGTCAGGAGGTCGCCGCGGGCGACGCGCTCGTCGAGGGTCCGAAGGACCCGAAGGAGCTCCTCGAGGTCCGCGGCATCCGCGAGACCCAGCAGTACCTCGTCGAGGAGGTCCAGAAGGTCTACCGGGACCAGGGGGTCTCGATCCACGACAAGCACATCGAGCTGATCGTCCGCCAGATGCTCCGGCGCGTGCTCGTGGCCGAGCCCGGCGAGGCGCCGTTCCTGCCCGGGGAGCGGGTCGACAACCAGGTCTACGCGGAGGTCAACCGGCGTCTCGTGGAGGAGGGGAAGCGTCCCGCAGAGGGGCGCCCCGAGCTCATGGGGATCACGAAGGCCTCGCTCGCGACGGACAGCTGGCTCTCGGCCGCCTCCTTCCAGGAGACCACCCGGGTGCTGACCGAGGCCGCGATCGAGGGTCGCAGCGACCGTCTGTTCGGCCTGAAGGAGAACATCATCATCGGCAAGCTGATCCCGGCTGGGTCCGGCATGGACCACTACCGCCACATCCGCCTCGAGCTGCCCGGAGCCGAGGCACTGCCGTTTTGGGCCGTGGGGACGGGCGGCGGGGACACCGGCACCGAGGACCTGGCCGCGTGGTTGCGCGACATGGGCGGCGCCGAGGGTGCTGGCGGTCACCGCGCACAAGACGGCTACCGCCCACCGGTCGACGCGAGCTGGCTCGCCTCCGGCCGGGGCGAGGCGGCCGGGGGTGCCGACGACGAGCCTGCCGAGGCGACCGGGAGTGCCGACGACGAGGCGGCCGGGGGTGCCGAGGCGGCCGGCGGCGCGGGTGCCTGAGCGGCGCGGGGGCCTGAGCGGCGGGCGTCCCGGGCGGAACCCCCGAGACCGACCGGCTTCGCCGGTCGCACCGGTACAATGTGGCAGCGGCCGTTCGCCTTGCGGGGGGCAGGGGCCTGCCGTAGCATGACGTGCCGCACCGCGGCAACGCCGGCCCAGACCGGCTGCCCGTGCGGTGCACCGCGCACATTCGGACCAGAGGACACGCGTGCCCACCATCGCCCAGCTCGTCCGCAAGGGACGTGAGGCAAAGCAGTCGAAGACCAAGACGCCCGCGTTGCGTGGCGCGCCCCAGCGGCGGGGGGTTTGCACCCGCGTCTACACGACCACCCCGAAGAAGCCGAACTCGGCGCTGCGCAAGGTGGCGCGTGTGCGGTTGACGAGCGGCGTGGAGGTGACCGCGTACATCCCCGGCGTCGGCCACAACCTCCAGGAGCACTCGATCGTGCTGGTGCGCGGCGGCCGGGTGAAGGACCTGCCCGGCGTCCGCTACAAGGTCATCCGCGGCGCCCTGGACACCTCGGGCGTGCGCGAGCGCAGCCAGGCCCGCAGTCGCTACGGGGCCAAGAAGGAGTCCTGATGCCGCGCAACGGCCCCGCTGTGCGCCGCGACCTGCAGCCCGATCCGGTCTACCGCTCGGTGCTCGTCACCCAGGTGGTGAACAAGGTGCTCTCGCGCGGGAAGCGCACGCTCGCCGAGCGGCTCGTCTACC
>JAJYXS010000009.1 GCA_021801615.1 Actinomycetes bacterium | reverse complement strand
CTCGAGTTCCGATCCGGAGGAGCCGTACGCATCCGCGCTGACTGGATCGATCACGGTAGGTGCCGACTTGTTGGCGCTCCTGGAGCCAGAGCGACGAGGACGCCGGCATGCATGAGGGAGAAGAGGTGATCGCGTATCTCCTGTGGCTGGCGCCCGCCTCGAAGGAGGATGCCGCACTCGAGGTTGTCCACCATGGCACGTCCCGTCAGATTGGCGCTGCCGACAAGCGCCGTGTGCGCGTCGATCACGATGAGCTTGGCGTGGAGCGAAGCTCCGGACCGACGTGCGGTCGCGGGCCAGGAGAGTCGCCGGGCACGAAGGCCGGGATAGACCTCACCGCTTCCGGCGAACGCCGGGTTGTCCTCGTGACGCTCGAGGATCAAGATGATGTCGACTCCCCGTTCGACCGCTCCCCACAGGGCTTGCTCGACACGCGGCTCGCCGTAGGCGGCGTAGCTCACGATCACGATCTCTCGTGCGGCATCGTCGACGAGCTCGGCAACGACCGGAGCGGTCAGGCGGCCGGTCTCGACGTCCGATTCCGGTCCGGTCCACACCACGTCGACGTTCTGGCGACGAAGTGCGGTGTCGTACGCGACCGCCGAAGCGGCAAGTGCACCCGAGAGCCACGGGCCGATCTCGGTCGCGGCGTCGAGTAGCTGACCGCATGCGTCACGGACGAGGGGGCTCGGCGTCCTTGCCCGAAGCTCGAGCACGCCGGACCTCCCCCGAGCGGCGGCGCGCGACAGCTCCGTGAGGTCTGCGCGGGGAAGTTGGCCCGCCAAGCCGGCGATCAGCGCGAGCTCCGCTTCGATCACCGAGGCAGGGCGAGGCCGTCGTGGGTCAGGTCGACGAGGACGGCGCGATCGAGCCAGCGGTTGTTGGCCTCACACGACGTCTCCGACGCAAAGAGACAGGCGTGGCAGGCGGCGGCGTGCAGTGTGTCAGAGGGGTCCAGCGGGACGTGCTCGGCACAGAGCGGATCTGACGAACAACGCGCCGCATCGTCGAAGGCCAAGTCGAGAAGCCGGCGCAGGTAACGCGCTTCGCCCAGCGCCACGAGACCTCCGAGCGTGCCTTCGCTGTCGGAGGCAGCCGTCGTGAGAAGGATCCCTGCCGTGCGCTCGTCAGGGCGGCCGAGGTAGAGCCGCTCGCGGATGCTCGCCGACGAATAGCCGCACTCGAGGGCCACTTGGCGGATGAGGAGGTGGCTCAAGGTGTGAAGCAACGTGTACCGGGCCACCGGAAAGAGCAGGTCGGAGATCTGGTCGCGGTTCTGTTTCCAGCGACCGTAGGCCTCCCGCAGGGCCACCAGGCGCGGGTGATCGGCCACCTTTGCCTCCCAGCTGTGGACGACATCCTCGTGGAGTTGCAGGAACACCCCTTCGCCGCGCTGTTCGACCGCGGGAACCCAGTCGGGCGCGCCGAGGGTGAGGGGCAAGCGGTTCACTGGGCTGAGCTCATGGAGCTCGGGGGCGTTGAGGCGGGTGAAGCCCACGAGCGCCGTCACAACCCGGAGCCGGGTGACCTGGACCACCTGGTCGAGGAGCCAGTCGTAGCCGTCGGGATTGGGCGTGACCGAGGCGCGGAAATCCTCGTCCTGGCGGTCGGTGGTCGGACGAGCCAACAAGTCCCACTCGGCCTCCAACAGGCTCCCCGCTGCCTGTTCGGGCTGGGGTCCTCCCTGCGCTCGCAGTGCTTCGATGGCGCTCCAGACCTCCGTTAGCGGAACGCCGCGTAGCGCTCGAAGTGCGGGGATCTGGTCGACGAGCAACTGGACCACGTCGGGACTGGGCTGGGCACCGAGGACGTCCCAATTCGCCGCCACCACGTCGCCGGTGCTCTCGGTGTTCGGCAGGTGCAAGGCACTGGCGGTCACGCTGAACCACAGGTTGGACGAGCCCAGGACCATGAGGCGCAAGGGCAGTCCGCAGGGCTCGAAGCGCTGGAGGTGGGGGTGGCGGCCCCGGCATCGTGGCAGCCGGGTGCGTCCCTTGAGACCCGAGGCCTCTTGGACGTTCCGGGAAGCCCCGCACTCAGCGCAGGCAACCGTCACCCTCGGCCCCAAGGTGCTCGCAGAGTCGCGCATCGTGAGCCGAGGTCCGCCGCAGGGCTTGCCCCGATGGACGAACTCGACGTAGGGGAAGTCGTCGAGATGGCCGGCGTCGCACGTCACCAAGAAACGCGCCGGAAGGCACGCCCGCTTCCTGGCGTCGGACACTTGGGTCTGGACCTGGCAGTGCGAGTGCACCCACTTGGCCAGGTCGGGCCGGCGTCCCCAGCGGTGGACCAGGGTGAACTGGCCGGGAGGGTCGAGGGGGCCCAGGCGAAAGCACCGAGGGCACCGGACCCAGCGCGGAAACGGCGTCACCGGGACCCCGGTGCGAGTCCACGGGTCATCGACGCCGTCGGGGTCCCAGGGTGCCTTGCGCAACGCGCGCACCTGCGAACCGAGGACCTCTCGGACCCGGGCCAGGAGCCGAGGCTCTGTGATCGCCTCTGCGCGCTCAGGGCTCCAGGCGTTGAGCCCCCGGACCACGACGCTCATCGTCGGCAGGTCGACCACGCTGCCCACCCCGGCCGTGGTGATGAGGTGGCTCGGCCGGGTTCCACCGATGCGAGTCGGCTGCGTCCGGCGAGCCGCAGGTGCGTGGAGCGTCATGGGGCTTCTCCGGCGTCCGCGTCGTACGTCCACACGGG
>JAJYXS010000087.1 GCA_021801615.1 Actinomycetes bacterium | reverse complement strand
GGGAGGGCCCCAGCGGGATCGAGCGGCACGGAGGGCCCCAGCGGGATCGAGCGGCACGGAGGGCCCCAGCGGGATCGAGCGGCACGGGAGGCACGGGAGGGCCCCCGCAGGATCGAGCGGCACGCAGGTTCTCTCGAGCTCACGAGGCGATCCCGAGCACTGGCCTCAACACTTCGCCGGTGTAGCTGCCGGAGGTCTTCGCGACCTGCTCGGGGGTGCCCTCTGCGACGACTCGGCCGCCTCGGTCGCCTCCTTCGGGACCGAGGTCGACGATCCAGTCGGCGGACTTCACGACGTCGAGGTTGTGCTCGATCACGACCACGGTGTTGCCCTGCTCGACGAGCCGGCCGAGCACGTCGAGCAGTCGTCGCACGTCCTCGAAGTGGAGCCCGGTCGTGGGCTCGTCGAGGATGTACATGGTGTGCCCGGTCGGTCGCCGGCTCAGCTCGCTCGCGAGCTTCACGCGCTGCGCCTCGCCTCCCGAGAGCGTCGGAGCCGGCTGCCCGAGCCGGATGTAGCCGAGCCCGACGTCCACGAGCGTCTGGAGGTGACGCGCGATCGGCGGCTGGTGCGCGAAGAACGCGAGCGCCTCCTCGCAGGACATGTCGAGGACCTCCGCGATGTTCTTGCCGCGGAAGGTGACCTCGAGGGTGTCCCGGTTGTACCGCGCGCCCCCGCAGATCTCGCATGGCACGTACACGTCCGGGAGGAAGTGCATCTCGATCCTGATGGTCCCGTCTCCGGCGCACGCCTCGCAACGTCCTCCCCGCACGTTGAACGAGAAGCGTCCCGGCTGGTAGCCGCGGACCTTCGCCTCGGGGGTCTGTGCGAACAGCCGCCGGATGTGGTCGAAGACGCCGGTGTAGGTCGCCGGGTTCGACCGGGGAGTCCTCCCGATCGGCGCCTGGTCGACGTCGACCACCTTGTCGACGTACGAGACGCCGTCGATCCCGCGGTGCAGGCCTGGGACGGCCTTCGCGCGGTGGAGCTGGTGCGCCAACGATCGGAGCAGGATCTCGTTCACGAGCGTCGACTTGCCCGACCCAGAGACCCCGGTGACCGCGACGAGACAGCCCAGCGGGAACGCGACGTCGACGTCGGCCAAGTTGTGCTCGCGCGCGCCGCGCACGACCACCGCGTGGCCCGAGCCCGCCCGCCGGTGCTCGGGCACGGCGATCTTCCGCTTCCCCGACAGGTACTGGCCAGTGAGCGACTCGGCGTTGGACAGGAGGCCCCCGCGCCCGGCGACGGGTCCAGAGTGGACGATCCGCCCGCCGTGCTCGCCCGCGCCAGGCCCGATGTCCACCACGTGGTCCGCGGTCCTGATGGTCTCCTCGTCGTGCTCGACGACGATGACCGTGTTGCCGAGGTCGCGCAGCCGCAGGAGCGTCTGGATCAGCCGCTGGTTGTCCCGCTGGTGGAGCCCGATCGAAGGCTCGTCGAGGACGTAGAGGACCCCGACGAGCCCGCTCCCGATCTGGCTCGCCAGGCGGATCCGCTGCGCCTCTCCGCCCGACAGCGTCGCCGACGCGCGCTCGAGCGAGAGATAGTCGAGCCCGACGTCGAGAAGGAAGCGCATCCGCTCGCGGATCTCCTTCAGCACCCGGTCCGCGATGAGGTGGTCTCGCTCGGAAAGCTCGAGCTGCTCGATGGCGTCGAGGGCCCGGGTGATCGGGAGGCTGCACAGCTCGTGGATGTTCATGCCGCCCTGGCCGGGCTCTCCGCGCCGGCCGTCCGACCCGCGGCCGATCGTGACCGCGAGCGACTCGGGCTTCAACCGAGCTCCTTCGCAGGCCGGGCACGGCACCTCCCGCATGTACTGCTCGATCTGCTCTCTGCCCCAGTCCGAGTCTGCCTCTGCGTGGCGGCGCTGGAGCCACGGGACGATCCCCTCGTAGTGGGTCTCGTAGGCGCGGCTTCGCCCGAAGCGGTTCCGGTAGCGGACGCTCACCTTCTTCGACCCCGACCCGTACAGCACGAGCTTCTTGTCCTTCGCCTTGAGCTTGGACCACGGCGTCGAGACGGAGAACCCCCCGAGCTCTGCGATGCCGTCGACCAGACCGGTGAAGTACTCGCTGCGCGCGCTCGCCCAGGGTGCCAGCGCGCCTTCGGCGAGGGAGAGCGAAGGGTCGGGCACCACGAGATCCGGGTCGACCTCGAAACGCGTGCCCAGCCCGAGGCACGTCGGGCACGCCCCGTAAGGGGAGTTGAACGAGAAGCTCCGTGGCGCGGGCTCCTCGAAGCTGACGCCGTCGTAGGTACATGCGAGGTGCTGGCTGAACGTGATCGCCTCCTGGCCCGCCTCGGGCATACCGTCGGCACCGACGACCAGGACCTCGGCCGTTCCCCCGGTGAGCGCGAGCGCGGTCTCGATGGACTCCGTGAGCCTCTGGCGGATGCCCTCTCGACGCACCAGCCGGTCGACGATCACCTCGATGGTGTGCTGCTCGTAGCGCGCGAGGGAAGAGTCGCGCCGGTCGGACAGCTCGACCACGGCGCCGTCGACCCGCGCGCGCGAGAAACCCTGCTTCGCGAGGTCCTCCAGCAACCCGGCGTACTCCCCCTTGCGACCGCGCACGACCGGAGCGAGCACCCAAAAGCGCGTGCCGTCCTCGAGCTCGAGCACGCGGTCGACGATCTGCTGGGGCGTCTGGCGCGCGACCGGCCGGCCGCAGATCGGGCAATGCGGCTTGCCGATCCGCGCGTAGAGGAGACGGAGGTAATCGTAGACCTCGGTGACCGTGCCGACGGTCGAGCGGGGGTTGCGCGACGCCGACTTCTGGTCGATCGAGATCGCGGGCGACAGTCCCTCGATGAAGTCCACGTCTGGCTTGTCCATCTGTCCGAGGAACTGGCGCGCGTACGCGGACAGCGACTCGACGTAGCGGCGCTGCCCCTCGGCGTAGATCGTGTCGAACGCGAGCGACGACTTGCCCGACCCCGAGAGGCCCGTGAAGACGATCAGCTTGTCGCGGGGAAGATCGAGGGAGACGTCCTGGAGGTTGTGCTCCCGTGCCCCCCGGATCACGAGACTGCCGGGCACACCGGGAGGATATCGGTCTGCAGCGGCCACCGCCCCGGCTCGCTGGCGAGCAGCGGCCACCGCCCCGGCTCGCTGGCGAGCACCGGCCGGGCCACCGACGTCAGAGGACGACAACGCCCACGTCGTACCGGGCGATCTCGACGCCGGAGCTCACGGTGCGTCGGAGCTCACCTTGCATCGGAGCTCACGGTAGGGAGCTGCAGGTGGCGCGCTGTGGGACGGCGGCCGGTCGAACAGGCCCCGGCGCAGCGGCGGGAGCTCTCCGGCACCGAGCGCGTGCACGACCGAGAGAGGCTCGGCCTCGGGCCACGCCGCCTCCGACCCCCCCCGACCGCGTCCTCGCTCAGGTGGCGACGAAGGCTTCGAAGATGCCCTTCATCGTGAAGAAGCTCGGCAGATCGTCCGCGCCGATCTGGATCGGGTGTCCGGTCAGCTCCTCGAGCAGCGCGAGGGTCTCGATGAGCCCGAAGGAATCCAGGTAGCCCGCCTGCCACAGCTGGGTCGTCGGCTCCACTTCCCCGGGCAGATCGGGCCGGCGCTCGTGAAGGAACGCCCGCATCCGTTCGTAGAATTCTGCGTCCGTCATGCGACCGCGCTCGGCACTCAGCGCCCCGGGCCGCCGGTGAGCGCGACCAGCACGCCCTCGGAGCCCCGAAGGTCGCCCTGCTCCCACATGCGGTACGCGCTCGCGAGCGCGACGGCCGCCGAGTCGCCCATCGGTACCTCGTGGTTGTGACGCTGGAGCGCTGCGGCGATCTCCGAGGACGTCACGTCGACGAAGCCCCCCTCGGACTCGCGCACCGCCCGAGCCACGTAGTCGAAGCTCGAGAACGGGTCGCCGAGCAGGATCGCGGCAGCCAGTCCCGACGGCAGCCTCTCTGGCAGCCGCTCGCCGGTACCGCTCAGGAGCGCGCGGTACGCCTTCACCATGGGCGAGCAGCTGGTCTGCTGCGCGCAGAACAGCCGCGGGCCCTTCCCCCACTCGCGCACGGCGGCGCTCTGCTCGACCGCGCGCGCCGCGGCGACGATCCCGAGCCCGGAAGCCACCGCCTGCACCACCGTGTCGATCCGCCCCCCCGCACGCGCGACGTCGTCGAACGCCTCGAGGTAGGCGAGCTTCGCGCCCTCGCGACGGCCGAGGTTGAAGAAGCCGCCCTCGGACACCTCGCCCGGGCGGAGCTCGGCGCGAGAGCGGTTGCCCGCCTCCACGTAGTCGCCTTTCACGCGCACGACCTCCATCCGGTCGGTCTTCGGACCGAGCTGCGCCTCGGGGACGTCCTCGGACACGAACACCCGGGCGGAGAGCTCGGGGTAGCGCTGCAGCCCCCAGGCGTACGCAGCGGCCGTGTTGCCCGTCGAGCTGAAGACGAACCGCTCCACCCCGCGCTCGATCATGAGCGGCAGTGAGACGGCGATCAGCCGGTCCTTGGTCGAGCCGGTCGGCAGGACCCCCTCGACCTTCGCCCAGATCGGCACCCCGTCGAGCTCGGTGAGCAGCACGGTAGGCGTCGGCTCGATCGCGATGCGGCACGACGCACGGTGCGGGATCGGAAGGAGGTCCCAGTAGGTCTCGAGCGCGTCGGTATCGCCCGGCTCGAGCGCGGCGTCAGTGGGCGGGTACACCGCGTCCACCAGCCCATGGCACGCAAGGCACCGGCCCGAGAGGTCCTGCTCCGTCGAACCGCAGTCGACGCAGACGAGCGACATCGCCCGCCCGGTCACGCCGGTCTCCACGGTCGATCCGGTGACACTCATGATCGGGTCCCCTCCCCGCCCGGCTCGGCAAGCTGGCGCGTCGCGTCAGGATCCCACTTGCCGTGGGCGTTCACGACCAGGTTACGCACCACGAAGACCCGTTCGGGCACCGCCGCCGCGGGAAGCTCCGCCCGCAGCCGCTCGAGCACCCGAGGCACCAGGTCGGCCCCCGTCTCGCCCTCAGGGACCACGAAGAGCTCGAGGCCGCCGAGCCCGCGCTGGCTCACCGTCGCGGCGGCCTGGGCGACGCCTGCGACGGACTCCGCGAGGTCCCGGACCTCGTGGATCTCGATCCGGAACCCGCGCACCTTCACCTGCTCGTCGAGCCGTCCCAGGTAGTGGAGCTGGCCGTCCTCGCGGATCACGCACCGGTCGCCGGTCCGGTACGCGCGGGAGCCGTCACCGCCTGACGCCCCCGAGACGGCCGCCTCGTCGAGGAAGCGGCGCTTGTCCTCTTCGTCGCCCCCGAGGTACCCCACGGCGACGCACTCGCCCGCGAGCACCAGCTCGCCCTCCTCCCCGAGCGGCACCGGCTGCAGGTCCTCGTCGACGAGGTAGGCGCGCGAGTTCCACACCGGCTCACCGATCGGCAGCGCGCCCTCCGCCGGCACCGCGCTCCGCTCGAACCGGTACGCGGTGCAGCCGACGGTCGCCTCGGTGGGCCCGTAGTGATCGAGGAGGTGGACGCCCTCCAGTCGGTCACCGAGGCTCGCGACGAGCGCGGCGTCGAGGCGCTCGCCGCCGAACATCACCGTACGCGTGATCGCTCGGTAGTCGGGCCTCGCGATCCGCTCGAACAGCCTCACGTGGGACGGCGTGATCTTCACGAACGCGAACGGACGCTCCCGTGGCGCGAGCCACGGCCTCGGGTCCCAGCTGTCGGGCACGAGCTGGACCGAGCCGCCCACCACGAGCGGCAGCCACAAGCAGGTGACCGCGTGGTCGAAGCCGAGGCTCGCGAAGCACGGCGTCGCGTCCTCCTCGCCGAAGTCGGTGAGCTCCTGCGCCCAGCCCAGGTAGTTCACGAGGGAGCGGTGCGCGACGAGGACCCCCTTGGGCTGCCCGGTCGACCCGGACGTGAAGACCGTATAGGCGATGTGGTCCTGGCGGGCCACGGGCTGGGGCTCGCTGCCGTCGAGGGGCCCCGCGTGGATGTCGAGGATCGCGACACCTCGCGGGAGACTGCCGGCGAGCGAGCCGGGCTCGGCCGACACCATGACCTTCGGCCGACCGACCTCGAGGATCCGCCGGACGCGCGCGGCAGGGTACGTCGGGTCGATCGGCATGTACGCGGCGCCGAGCGACATCACGGCGAGCATCGCGGCGACGACCGGCGCGGTCCGGGTCGCCCAGATGGCGACCTGGTCGCCATCGGCCACGCCGACGTCCGCGAGCGCCGCCGCGATGCGCCCGGCGTGGTGCCACAGCTCGGCGTACGTCTGCGTCGGACCGTCGCCGGCGACCGCGGGCGCGTCGGGACGGCTCGAGACTTGGCGGGCCACCAGGTCGACCAGCGTCGCGTCCGGGACCTCCGATTCCCTGCCGAAGAGCACGCTCTTCGTTCGTGCGGCCGGACTGGCGTCGTGCGGGGTCGAGGTCATGGTGGCGGTCGTTCCCTCCAGCGTCGGGCGAGCGTCGAGGTGGCCGGACGGCCCTCGGCCCGGCGCACGCCACAAGATTAGGCGGGACGGGAGGCGCCGCTCCTCACGACCTCGCCGGGCGCCGCTACGCCGGGCACCACTACGTCGGGCGCCTCCGCGCCGGGAGCCCCTACGTCGGGCGCCGCCGCCCGCTCCCAGAGCGCGGCGAGCTCGTCGCGTAGCAGCGCCGCCTCCTCGAAACGCAGGTCCGCTGCCGCCGCGTGCATCTCGCGCTCGAGCTCTTCGGCGAGCTCGGCGAGCTCGGCCGGCAGCTCGCCGAGGCCTGGACCCGGAGCCCACCCCCCGCCTCCAACCGCGGCGCGCGTCCTCACCGTGCGGGCGGCCTTGGCGGACCGCACGTCGGCACGACTGCGCTTGGCCCTCGAGGTGCCCTCCGGGCCGCCGCGGAGCCGCTCGAGAATGTCCGTCACCGCCTTGCGGATCGACTGCGGATCGATGCCGTGCTCGGCGTTGTACGCGATCTGGAGCTGGCGCCGCCGTTGGGTCGTCCCTACCGCCTCCCGCATCGAGTCGGTGATCGTGTCGGCGTAGAGGACCACCGTGCCGTCCACGTTGCGCGAGGCGCGGCCCATCGTCTGGACGAGCGACGACGCGGAGCGAAGGAAGCCTTCCTTGTCGGCGTCGAGGATCGCGACGAGCGACACCTCGGGGAGGTCCAGACCCTCCCGCAGCAGGTTGATCCCGACGAGGACGTCGATCGTGCCCAGACGGAGCCCCCGCAGGATCTCGACGCGGGTGATCGTGTCGATGTCCGAGTGCAGGTACTGCACCCGGATCCCGGCGTCGGCGAGGTAGTCGGTGAGGTCCTCCGCCATCTTCTTCGTGAGGGTGGTCACGAGCACGCGCCCGCCCCTGGCGACGGTCGCCTCGATACGGGCCATGAGGTCGTCGATCTGCCCGCGGGTCGGCTGGATGGTGACGTCGGGGTCCACGAGGCCGGTCGGGCGGATGACCTGCTCGACGACCTGCGTGGAGTGCTCGAGCTCGTAGGGTCCGGGCGTCGCCGAGACGAAGATCGCCTGAGGCACCCGCTCGATGAGCTCCTCGAAGCGCAAAGGCCGGTTGTCCAGCGCAGAGGGCAGCCGGAACCCGTGCTCCACGAGGACCTCCTTGCGCGACCGGTCTCCCGCCCACTGGCCGTAGAGCTGGGGCACGGCCACGTGGCTCTCGTCGACCACGACGAGGAAGTCCTTCGGGAAGAAGTCCAGCAGCGTGAAGGGCGGGTCGCCGGGGCTCCGGCCGTCGAGGTGACGGCTGTAGTTCTCGATCCCCGAGCACGAGCCGGTCTCCGCCAGCATCTCGAGGTCGTGCTCCGTGCGGGCGCGTAGGCGCTGCGCCTCGAGCAGCTTGCCCTCGCGCTGGAGCTCGGCCAGCCGTTCGCGCAGCTCCACCTCGATCGAGGCGATCGCACGCTGCATGGTCTCGTCCCCTGCGACGTAGTGGGTCGCCGCGAACACCACGACGTCCTCCATCTCCGCGCCGACCTCGCCGGTGAGGACGTCGAAGGGGACGATCCGCTCGACCGTATCGCCGAAGAGCTCGATCCTGAGCGCCGACTCCTCGTAGGCGGGGTGGACCTCGATCGTGTCGCCCCGGACGCGGAAGGTGCCGCGTACCAGGTTCACGTCGTTGCGCGAGTACTGCAGGTCGACCAGCCGCCGGAGGATGTCCCGCTGGTCGATCTGCTGGCCGACCTGGACCCCGAGGATCCTGCCCGAGTACTCCGCGGGCGACCCGAGACCGTAGATGCACGACACCGATGCGACGACGACGACGTCGCGTCGCAGCAGGAGCGAGGACGTGGTGGCATGGCGCAACCGGTCGATCTCGTCGTTGATGGAGGAGTCCTTCTCGATGTACGTGTCGGTCGAGGGAAGGTACGCCTCAGGCTGGTAGTAGTCGTAGTAGGACACGAAGAACTCGACCCGGTTCTTCGGGAACAGCTCCCGCAGCTCCGAGGCAAGCTGGGCGGCGAGCGACTTGTTCGGCTCGATGATGAGGGTCGGCCGTTGCACCGCCTGGATGGTCCACGCGATCGTCGCCGTCTTCCCGCTCCCCGTGACCCCTCGAAGGGTCTGGAAGCGGTCGCCACGAGCGACGCCTTCCGAGAGGGCGCGGATCGCCGCCGGCTGGTCGCCGGCCGGCTGGAAGGTGGACACCACCTCGAGAGCGGGCACTCCTCCGCAGCGTACCAACGTGGGGTCAGGGGCCAACCTCTTGCCATCCCGTTGCCCTCCTGCTGTTGGCCCGTTGCCCTGCTGCCCCCTGTACCTCGCTGCCCTGACGTGCTGCTGCCCTGACGTCGTGCTGCCCTGTGCCCCGCTGCCCTGTGCCCCGCTGCCCTGCCCCCGTGCGACGCGCCGCCCTGGTGCCGCCGCGTCTCGCTGCTGCGGGCCGGGCCGGCGCTCGGTCAGCTGCCGGAACCGCGACGGGCCGGAAGCAGCCGGAGCAGCCAATCCCAGAGCCCGTCCACCTCTCCCGCCAGGTGTCCCGGCGTGGAGCCGTTGTCCACGACGTAGTCGGCGAGCGCGAGACGCTCCTCCCTCGAGGGTTGCGCGGCGACCCTCGCCCTCGCGTCCGCCTCGTCCATGCCGCGCGCCTCGACCAGCCGGCGGACCGCCACCTCGGTCGGGCAGTCGACCACGACGACCGCGCGGAGCCCAAGCGCGCCCACGTGCCCCGGGCGCAGCAACGGGACCACCGCCACCGCGATGCGAGGACCTGCGCCGGGCGCCGTGCCGTCGGGGGCCGTGCCACCGGGCGCCGTGACGCCGGGCGCCGTGACGCCGGGTCGGCCCCCCCAGCCGCGGTCCTCCAGGAGGTCGAGCGATTCGGCGGAGTCGAGCGTCGAGAGCCGCTCGAGCATCACCGTTCCGATCACTGGGTGCGTGATCGCGTTCAAGTCCGCGAGTGCACCTGCGTCCGCGAAGACGATCGACGCCAGCACGCCGCGGTCGAGAGCCCCGTCCGGGCCGACCACGCCGGCGCCGAAGCGAGCGACCACCGCGTCGTACGCAGGACCGCCGGGTGCGACGACCTCGCGAGCGATCTCGTCGGCGTCGACCACCGCAGCGCCGCGCCGGGCGAGCATCCCCGCGACCGTCGACTTCCCCGCGCCGATCCCTCCGGTGAGGCCGATCCGCAGCATCACGCAGGCCTCACGTCGGCCTCGTCCCTGGGCCATCCCGGCTCACGTCGGCCTCGTCCCTGGGCCATCCCGGCTCACGTCGGCCTCGTCGCAGCTCACTGCGACGTCGTCGCGGCGTCATCGCGCGTCTCTCGCGCCGTGGCAGGCCTGCGCGGGCGGCGGCAGACGGCGAAGAGGACGAGCGTGGTGTCGTCCACGTCCTCGGTCACGAACCAGTCGTCCTCGGTGATCCCTGAGGCTCCCCCGCTCCCGCCGCGGGCCATCAGCACGTACGCGACCGGCAGCAGACGCGCGTAGAGCGCGACGTACCAGCTCCTCGGCATGCGGTGCCGGAGGTCGAGCACGTCGAGCCGCAACAGCTTCTTCGCCTTCTCTCGGCGCGCGGCGAAGTCGGCCTTGACGCGCTCGGTCGCGTCCACGCCGCCGACCCAGACGTCCTCGAAGTGGCTCCGCAGCACTGCGCCGAGGTCTCCGGGCCCGAACAGGCGCAGGTGGAACGGGTTCTCGAAATCGGCTGGCGCGTTCGGCGTCAGGACGAACGCGGTCCCACTTGCGGCCGTGACCCGGGCGAGCTCTGCGACGTGCGCCGACGGCTCGGCGATGTGCTCGATCACGTGCGACGAGCAGACCGCGTCGAAGGCGCCTCCGGCAAGGCCGAGGGCGAGCGCGTCCATCTGCGCGACCGAGAACCGAGTGGACGGACCGACGCCGCGCGCCGTGCGTCGTGCAGCGTCGGTCGCCTCGGGCGCGTAGTCCACGCCCACCACCCGGCGGCCGTCACCTGCAAGGCGCGACGTCTCGAACCCCTCGCCGCAGCCGACGTCGAGCACCCGGCCCGCGCCGAGCCGCTCGAGCACCGCGCGGTAGCCCGCGTCGTGGAGCGCAAGCAGCGAGTCGGGGGTCGCGCTGCGCCGGGGCCGCTCGCCGGTGAGCCGGGTCGCGCTACGCCGGGGCCGCTCGCCGGTGAGCCGGGTCGCGCTACGCCGTGCCACGCCGTGGTGTGCTCGCCGCGTCGTCGTCAACACTCCCGTCGCCCTTCCGCGCTGCCGCCCTCCGGCGCCGCGGTGCACTGCCTACAGTACCGAGCGACGTGTCGCGAGCGGGACCCGGCGCGCTGGCGCCCCCGTGCGATGGCGCGCCGAGCCCGCGAGACGATGACGACCCGGACCACTGCTCCCGCGCCCGTGCCTTCCACCCGGACCGCTGCGACCGCTGCGACCGCTGCGACCGGCGCGACCGGTGAGACCGCTGCGACCGGTGCGACCGGTGAGACCACACCACGGCGATCCCGCCGCGGAACGGGCGGCGAGGGGAGGTGCTCCTCCTGGCCCTGGCGGGTCCTCCCCGGAGGGTCGCCGTCGGGCGCGCTCGAGCACCTCGCGCTCGCGGCCCTCGCGTTCGTTCCCCTGCTCCTCGTCGACCGGGGCATCGTCAGCTCGGACACGAAGAGCTACCTCTACCTCGACCCGGCACGGTTCCTCCGCCAGGTCGCCTCGATGTGGTACCCGACAGTCGCGCTCGGGACCGTCACCCACCAGTACATCGGCTACCTGTTCCCGATGGGCCCCTACTACGCGTTGGCCTCGGAGATCCACCTCCACACCTGGATCGCGCAGCGCCTCTGGCTGGGAGGGATCCTCTTCGGAGCGGGGGCGGGAGTCCTCTACCTCTGCAGGGCGCTCGGGGTGCAGGGACCCGGGAGGGTCGTCGCCGCGCTCGCCTTCATGTGGTCCCCGTACGTCCTGCAGTACTCGGGGCGGATCTCGGTCATCCTCATGCCCTGGGCGGCGCTCCCCTGGCTGATCGCCTTCACCGTGCTGGCGCTGCGCGAGCGCAAAGCCCCCTCGGGAGCCACAGAAGCCGCAGAAACCGCGGGAGCCGCGGGAGCCGCAAAATCCGCAGGAGCCGCAGAAACCGCGGGAGCCGCGGGAGCCACACAAGCCGCAGAACCCGCAAAATCCGCAGGAGCCGCGGGATCCGCAAGAGCCTCGAGGGTCACGGGGGCCGCCGCATGGCGCTACCCCGCGCTCTTCGCACTGGTGGTGGCGCTCACCAGCGGCATCAACGCGAGCTCGGTCCTCTACGTCGCCCTCGGGCCTCTCCTGTGGCTCGTGTGGGCCGTCACGGTCGAACGCGACGCGGCCTGGCGTGACGCCGCCGTCGTGCTCGCGAGGGTCTGCGCCCTCTCGGTGCTCGTGTCGGCGTGGTGGATCGCAGGGCTGGTCGTGGAGGCCGGCTACGGCGTGGACATCCTCCGCTACACCGAGTCGGTCGAGGCGACCAGCTCGACGTCCACCCCCCTCGAGGTGCTCCGGGGGCTCGGCTACTGGTACTTCTACGGCAGCGGCCGGACCGGACCGTGGACGCAAAGCGTCCTTCTCTACACGAGGTGGATCTGGCTCGTCGCGCTCTCGTACCTCGTCCCGGTGACGGCGTTCGTCTCGGGCGTGCTCGTCCGTTGGCGCCATCGTGGCTACTTCGTCGGCCTCGTGGTGGTCGGCGTCGTGCTCTCGGTCGGCGCGTACCCCTATGCGCACCCGACGGCGGTCGGGGGCCTGCTGAAGGCGTTCATGAACGACACGACGGCGGGTCTCGCGATGCGCTCGACCGACCGGGCGACGCCGCTCGCGCTGCTCGGGCTCGCGATGCTGCTCGGCGCAGGCACGTCCGCGCTGTGGCGCAGGCGCGCGTGGGCGGGCAGGACGGCTGCCGCGGCGCTGTGCGGGCTCGTCCTCGCGAACAACCCTGCGCTGTTCAACGGCGACGCCGTCGTCGTCGACGGCCTCACGCAGCCTGCGAGGCTCCCCGCCTACGACCTCGCCGCGGCGAGGTACCTGGACTCGGTGCACACGGGCACGAGGGTGCTCGCGATCCCCGGCAATGCCTTCGCCGCGTACACCTGGGGCGACACGAACGACACGCCGCAGCCCGCGCTCCTCACCCGGCCGTTCGTGACCCGGGAGCAGCAGGTCATGGGCTCGATGGCGACCGCGGACACGCTCTACGCGATCGACGAGCCGATCCAGGCCGGCACCGAGGACTGGTCCGCGCTCGCGCCGATGGCGCGCCTGGTGTCGGCCGGCGACGTGCTGGTCGAGTACGACCAGACATCCGCCCGCTACGGCGCCCCGCAGGCCGTGACACTCGCCCGGTCGCTCGAGACGACGCCTTCCGGCCTCTCGCTCGCCCGGACCTTCGGCAGCCCGGGGCAGCGAGTGGCGAAGCCGACAGTCGACGCCGAGCTGCTCGCCGGCACGGCAAGTGCGAAGCCGCCTCCCCCGGTCGTGATCTACACGGTCCACGACCCGCGCCCGATCGTGCGCGCCGAGCCCGACACCGGCGCGCTGGTCGTCGCCGGGGACGCGACCGGCCTCGAGACGCTCGCGGCCCAGGGCCTGCTCGACACGACGAGCGCGATCTACTACGCAGGCACGCTCGACGGACGCCCCTTTGAGCTCCGGACGCTCGTCGAGCACGGCGCGACGCTCGTCGTCACCGACACGAACCGCAAGCAGAGCTTCCGCTGGAACGGCCTCAGCACAAACGCCGGCCAGGTGGAGACCGTGCGCGACGACGCCACAACACGGACACCCTCGTCGAGCCCGATCGACCTCTTCTCGCCCTCGACGGACCCGACAGCGGCGACGGGGAGCCGCACCGTCGCCACCTACGTCGGCGCGGCGGCCGTCACCGCCTCCTCCTACGGCAACCCGGTCTCCTACGAGCCCGACCAGCGCCCCTACAGCGCGATCGACGGGGACCTCCGCACGGCCTGGGAGACCGGGACCTACGTGCCCGACGTGGACGGCCAGTGGTGGCAGGTCGCCTTCGGCCACCGGGTCTCAGCGGACCACGTCACCTTGGTCCAGCCGCTCTACGGGACACGCAAGCGTGCGATCAGCGAGGTGACCCTCACCTTCACAGGGCGGCACCCGGTGGAGGCCAGGCTCGGCGCCGCGTCCCGCCGGGCCTCGGGCCAGCGGGTGGAGTTCTCCCGAAGGACGTTCGAGACGCTTCGCGTCACGATCGACAAGACCACCTCGGACCATGGCACCCCGGTGGGGTTCGCCGAGGTGGAGGTGCCCGGCCAGCGCGTGGTCGAGATCGAGCGGATGCCGACCGACCTCTTGTCGCGCCTCGGAGCCTCGTCGTTGCGGGACCGCCTCGTCATCTCGATGACACGCACACGAACATCGCCCTACACAACGACGCGGACCGACACCGACACGATCCTCGCGCGCTCCTTCACACTGCCCACCTCCCGCACCTTCACCTTGTCGGGGACCGCGACGCTCTCGCCGTACCTCGGGGACGACGAGATCGCCCGGCTCGTCGGGGTCCCGGGGTCCACAGGGTCGGGCGTCGTCGCCACCTCGTCGAGCCGCCTCACAGGCGCGCTCGGCGACACCGCGGGTGCACCCGTGAGCGGCAGCGGCATCTGGCAGTCGGCATTCGGCGCGAGGAAGGTGGCGGGCGCCTGGCTCCAGTACCGCCTTGCCTCCCCGATCACCTTCGACCGCCTGTCGCTCGGCGTCGTCGCGGACCGACGCCACTCGCTCCCCGAGACGATCACGGTCAGCGCGGCCACAACCGCACGCAGGCGGGTCGTGAGGCGCCGCGTCGCGCTCCCCGTCATCAGGGCCCAGGCGGCGCCAGGGAGCACGGTCACCGTGCCGGTTTCCTTCCGGAGGCTGACCGGCAACCGCATCCGGATCACCTTCGACCACGTCTCGATGGCGCGCGACGCGCTCGCCGGCCGCAGGCACACCGAGGTCCTGCCCCTCGGCGTCGCAGCCCTGCAGATCCCCGGCTTGCACGTGCCCCCGCCGCCCCTCGAGCTGCCCGGGACGTGCCGGTCGGACCTGCTGCGGATCGACGGCAGGCCGGTGTCGGTGCGCGTCGTCGGGACGACCGCGACCGCGCTCGACGACGGCCAGGTCTCGATCGAGCCGTGCGGCGCCGACGCCCGCGGGCTGCGGCTGCCCGCCGGCCGCAACGTGGTCGAGAGCGCGCTCGCGACAGCCCCGGTACACCCGACGACCGACTCGGCGCGCACGGCGGCACGCGCGGGCGAGGTGCCGGACGTGCCGGGGTGGAACGTCGACGAGCTCACGCTGAGCTCTCCGCCCGGCGGAGCTCCCCCTCCCGGCGCACCCCCGGCCGGCGCACCCCCTCCCGGCGCACCCTCTCCCGGCCCCGGACCACGAGTCTCGGCGCACGAGACCTCCGCGACCTCCTGGTCGCTCGGCGTCCGCCACGTGACCGGCCCCTTCGAGCTCGTCCTCGGCGAGAGCCTCGACGCGGGGTGGCACGCCGTCGCCTCGCCAGGGCCCGGGGCCCCACGCGGTTCCCACGCGGTGACACTCGGCTCTCCGCAGCTCGTCGACGCGTTCGCGAACGGCTGGCAGGTCACCGGTCGCGACCTGCGCGAGCTCGGCGTCCGACCCGGCGCGCGTGGCGCGGCCCGCGGCCAGGAGGCCAGCGGCTTCGCCGTGTCGCTCGTCTGGACGCCCCAGCGCGACGCGTGGGCCGGCATCGCGATCTCGGGCGCGTCCATCCTCGGGTGCCTGGCCCTCATCGTGGTGGCCTGGCGCCCGCGTCGAGCCCGTGCGCGCCGCGCGCGCCGCCGCGAGCTCATGCAGCGGTCCCCCTCGCCGTCTCTCGCGTCGCCCGGCGGAGGAGCTGACCGAGCCGCTCGCCGCCTCCGGTGGTGGGCCGTCGTCGGCGCCGCCGCCGCGACGGGGGGGCTCGGCGCGGCGATCAGCACGCCCTGGGCCGGGCTCGCGCTCGCGATCTCGGTCGCCGCGGGGCTCGTCTCCCGGCGTCTCAGGCTGCTCGGCGCGCTCGGCGCAGTCGGCCTCCTCGCGGCGGCGGGCGCGCTCGTGGTGGTCGGACAGGTCCTCCACCCCGTCCCGGCCGGGGGGAACTGGCCGGCCGCGTACCACCTCGCCGCGACCTTGGCGGCGACGGCGGTGGCGTTCCTCGGGGCCGACGCCGTGGTCGACTACGTGACGACGCCGGCGCCGAGCGGCACCGGGTAGCTCCCGACGGGCCCGCGGGCCTCCTCTGCGAGCGCCTCGAGCGTCGCTTGGGCCGCGGCCTGCCAGGTGAACCTGCGCGCGTGGGCGAGCGCGCCCGTGCCGAGCCCGGCACGCAGGTCGGCGTCCCCGAGCACACGGGCGAGCGCCGAGGCGAGCGCCTCCTCGCCGTCGGCGAGCAGCCCCGTCCGCCCGTGGACGACCGCGTCGCGGTGGCCCGCGATGTCAGAGGCGACGGCGGGCGTGGCGCACGCCCCTGCCTCGGTGAGCGTCATCCCCCATCCCTCTCGTCGGGACGCCGAGGCCACGACCCACGCCTTGCGGTAGAGGGCCACGAGCTCGGCGTCGCCGACGTGCCCCGGCATCGACACCCACGAGGCGGCACCGAGCTCGAGCCGGAGCGCCTCGAGGCGCTCCCGCTCGTAGCCCTCGCCGGCGATGACCGCGCGCAGCGACGGCAACGACGCCTTCACCCTGGCGAGGGCCCGCATGAGAAGGTCGAACCGCTTGACCGGGACGAGCCTGCCCACCGCAACGACCAGCGGCTCGGGCGAGCGGGCGCCCGGACCGCCCGGTGAGAAGCGGGCATCGACCCCCGGGGGCACGACCGTCACCCGGTCGGGACGCAGACCGAGCAGCTCGACGATCTCCGCTCGCGAGGACTCCGAGAGCGTGACCACCCGCGTCGACCGGTACAGGCTCGGGGCGAGTCGTCGCTCGGTGACCTCGCCGATGCGCGCCATCCACCGCGGCAGCACCATGCGCCACATCTCCGCATGGACGTGGTGGAGGAACACCACCCGCGGGCCGTGGAACCACAGCGGAGACCAGAACGGCATCCCGTTCCAGATCTCGACGAGCGCCTCCCCTGCACGGCGGCGCTCGAGCAGGCCTTCCACGCCCCTCAGCGCGAAGACCCCGTAGCGGCCGCCGTGTCGCAGGACCCGGTAGCCGTCGCGCTCGAGGACCTGAGCGGCGCCGGGGACCGAGGACGTCCGGAGCTCCACGCCGATGCCCGCGGAGGCCCAGATCGCCGCGATCCGGTGCGCGTGGATCTCCGACCCGCCGGCTTCGGGGTGCCCGAGGTCACGCCATGCCACGATGCGCACGCGCTCGATGCCGCTGTGCGCCGCGACGGCCGGGAGGCGTCCCTCCTCTGGCCATGCGTCGGTTCTCCGAGCAGGCCCCTCGGCCAGCGTCACCGGCGGGAGCGTACTCCCGAGAAACCCGATCCCGACAGGAGGCCCGATCCCGACAGGAGGCCCGATCCCGGCAGGAGGCCCGATCCCGACAGA
>JAJYXS010000138.1 GCA_021801615.1 Actinomycetes bacterium | reverse complement strand
GAGGTGGGCGCAGATGGCGTCGGCCACCCGTTCGCCCGGGCGGTTGGTAGCGAACTCCGGCTTGGCGGGAAGGCTCATTGCGCCCCCTTGCCCAAGCGGCGCATGTGCGCGAGTGCCGCCTCGAGGGGGTCCTCATAGTGCCACCCGGCGTGGAAGGTCTCGAAGATATGGGTGAGGTCGGCTTCGTCGAGGCCGTAGAGCAGTGCGACGGCGGCGTCGAGCTCGGCCACGAGATCGTCCTTCTCGGAGGCCTTCACGCTCCCGACCGGGACGCCGACCGACTTCGCCCAGGCGGCGAAGCGGCGATCGACCGCGGCGAGACGACCGGAGATCTCCTCCACTCGGCGACAGAGAAAGTGGCCTCGGTCGGGACGGGGGATCGGGAAGGCGTTGAAGAGGTGGAAGTTCACGTGCGTCTCCACCACGCGGCGCGCGTACCAGTCGAGGGGGATGGAACAGAGGACTCCCAAGAGGTAGGCCTGGTCGCGTTCGTCGCCCTTGGGCCAAAGGAGGTAGGGCGCCTGGTTGGTGATGACCACCTCGGGCGGAAGGAGTGCAGCGATGACCGTCCTGCTGTCCGTCGCCCGGGCGACATCACGAAAGGCGATGCGCGGGTGGAGGCACGGCAGCGTGGCAGGGTCGGTAGCCCAGGCGCGAGGCATCTCGGCGAACGCCGAGCGTGCGGTCCGGTGCTGGCGGAGCCGCTTGCGCTGGAGGACTTCGGTGATCTCAGCCGGCTCGGCCCAGGCATAGTAGACGCCGGTGTCGGGCTCCCAGATGTTGAACGAGGCACCCTTGTAGACCGGCCACATGGAGTCGGCGTCGGCATCGTCAAAGACGAAGTGCCTCTTGTCGTTCGTTGCGTCGAACTCGCGTACCGGACGTGCGCGCCAGCCGTCGGGCGCATCCAGGCGCGGGTGGCGGCGGAGCTTGAGGAAGATGCCGAGAGCCTGGTCGGTCGGGATGAGGGGGAACGAGGCCCCCTCCGACCAGGTGCGCAGATCCGCCGCGGCGATCTGGCTCGGCGGGTGGCTCAGCCCGGCGCGGTAGGCGCTGAGGCTGGGATAGGGACCCCGAAGGTGGATCACTCCCGAGCGCTCCGATCCTTTACGGATCGTTACGAGAGCGAAGGTGTATTGGGGGTGGACGTCTTCGAAGACCCACTGGGCATTGTTGAGCAGCATCGTGACGTCGTCGAAGGCGCCGCCGTCGAGGACGGCCTCGCGCCAGGGCGCGCTCCCGGCGGCCGAGAGTGCCGAGCGGGGCAGCACGACCCCGATCGAGCCACCATTCCGCGCGAGCTGCCAGAAGCGCCAACAGAACGCCTTGTAGAGGTCCGGGTCACCTTGCCCCATGCCGGGGTAGGGGCCGGCGAGCAAGAGGGAGCGAAGCTGCTCAGCTTCGTCCACCGCCACCTCGTACTCCTCGACCAGGTCCTTGCGTCGGCGTCGGAGGCGAGCGATCTCGGTCTTCTGCTCACCTGCGGTCATGCTCTTCAGGCCCGGGTACCGCAGCGCCCAGAAACCCAACTCCTCGACGGTCGCTTCTTCCCATGGAGGGTTGCCCACGATGACGTCGAAGCCCGGTCGCTCTCGCAAGAAGACCTCGGGGAAGGCGACCGGGAAATGCAGTGATCCGAGCGACGCCACGAGTTCGCGCGCAGCGCGAAGGTCCTCGTGTGCTGCGAGACGCTCCTCGTTGATGCCATAGGGAGGAGTGGCCTTCCCGAGCCGCACGGAGACGAGCAGGTCGAACAGATCCTTCGCCGGCTGGACCGCCGCCAGCGCGTCCAGGTGGGCTGCGCGAGCCTCGGCCACCTCGGCGGTCGTCGTCTCGCTGATCGTGGCCAGGCGCCGCAAGGCCTTGTTAGCCCGAGCGAGGAACGCCGTGAGCTGGTCGGAGAAGAGCGAGTGGTGGCCGACCTCGGACCTCGGCTCCAAGACGGCGACCGCCTCGTCGATCGTCCCGATTCCGGTCAGGCTGTCGCCCTCGACGAGGTTGTGGTCGAGGAAGGAGAGAGGCAGGCCAGGCACGAAGGTATGGATCCAGACCGCCAGGCGGGCCAGCTCGACGGCGATACGGTTGCGGTCGACCCCGTAGATGCAGCGCCGCGCGACCTGTCGGCGAAGCAGGCTCGTCGTCTCGATCTCCACACCGTCGGCGAGCTCGCCGAGCGCTCCGAAGGCGGCGGCGCGTAACCGTTCGAGCTCGGCGAGCACGGGCGGTATCGGACGCAGGGAGAGGAACGCTGAGAGCTTCGCCTCGATGCGGTCGACGGCGGCGACGAGGAAGTGACCGGAACCCATGGCGAGGTCCGCACAGCGGAAGTCGAAGAAGCGATCGGCAGCACCGGCTTCGTCTCCGGAATCGAGCAGTGTGCCGAGCGAGGCGAGGTGGTCGTCGAGAGCGGCATCGAGCGCGTGGTCGAGCAGGTGCTCGACGGCGAAGGGTTTCGTGAAATAGGACCCGGTCGCCTTGCGGGCCCCCGAGCGGTTGTGGAAGTAGACCTCACCGGCGTGCACGACGACGTTCTCGTGCCGCCCGGTGGCCGGGACGAAGTTCCCTTGAGGGTCAAGAGAGAGGTCGGTCGGGGCGACAGAAAGGCGTGACTCGAGCAGGCCCTCGTAGATCGTGCCGAACTCACGGACCGAGAGGCTCCGGAAGTCGACGGGTCCGACGACCCCGTCGGGACCGACATCGACCAAAAGGGCGGTGAGAACAGGACCGAACGCCGCATCGGACAGCGAGAGCGTGGCGATCGCCGCACCAGCGGGATTGACCTTTGGGTCGTCGCTGAAGAGCCCGCCGTCGTAGGCGGGGACGCCCCATCCGGCGTTGCCCGCTTCGACCGCGTGCCAGAGCGCGCGTACGTCGTCCCACAGGTCGGTTGCCTGGCTGTCGAACGGTGCGGTGTCCTTGGCGCGCCACTCGGCGAGCCGACGCGCCAGGCGCTTCAGCGAATGGTCGTTGTACCTGCTGTTGGTCCGGTAGGGCAGGAGGTCCTTGTCCTCGGCATAGGCGACGAAGAGGAGCCGGAACAACACGACGAGGGTCTCCTCGTAGGCGTCGGCGAGCTCCGCCTCGTCGGGATTCGCTCGGTGGGTGCCGCGGGCGATTGCGGTGGCGAGCTGGGGCACCGCCTCGAAGTAGACGCGGTCGCGCAGACGTGCCCCGAGATCGGCGGCGAAGTCGGCGGAGCGCTCGAGAATCTCTTCGATCGTCCCCTGCTCGGCGAGGGCACCAGCGCCGAAGAGCAGCGGCACGAACCCCGCGTGGTCCTCAGGAAGGAGCGCGAGATCGACCTCGACGTAGGTGTCGGCCCGACCCTTCCTTCCTACGCCCGTGTCGACGCGGGCCGAGTACAGCCGAACCTGGCGGGCTCTCGTGAGAACGACCCACGGAAGCCCTTCTCGGTCGGCGAGCGCGAGCGCCTGGGAGACCGGGCTCGTGCCAAACCGTTCGCCGGCGTCGTCGAACGCTTCTCCCTCGTCGAGGAAGATCGCAACGGCGCGCTTCGCATCCTTGACCTTCAACACCGACGAGGTGACGCTGAGCGGCTCGACGCTGAAGCCGAGCCGCTCCACGAGAGCCCGACCCCGCAACGAAAGGACTTCCCTCCCCTTCGCGCAGGCCTCGGGCCAGTCGTGTCGCTGCGGCACGCCCTGGCGGAGCTCCTGGGTCGCGAGCAGCCCACTGTTGCGCAGCCCGGGAAGGTCCGAGCCGACCTCGGGCAGCATGGCAACCAGGAGCCGCACGGCTGCATGGCGGCTCGGCTCAGCCAGTGCCGCACCTGCCAGGCGCTCTACCTGGGAGGGCTCGAGATCGACAACCAGAGGCGGGTTCTCTCCGACCGGACCGCATACGGTGACCCGGATACCGTCACGGTCCTCATAGGCGACGACGAGCAGGAGCGGGCTGGGCCGCCGGCCCTGCCGGAGCTTCCAGAGGGCGCGGACGTCGTCAGCCTTCGGGCGGTGCCGGCTGGTAGCGAGCGCGACTTCGAGTGCGTGATCACCCTCGCCCAGGAAGAACACCTCCGGAGTGATGCTGCTGGGCGTCCCCTTGGGTGCTGACCATCGCCGCGGATCGTGATCGGCGAGAAAGCCTGCGACCAGTGTCTGCGTCGTCACCAGGATCCCAGTCCTGGGGTTGCTGGCTCTCTCAGATTGGAACGGCGAGACCGCGCACGACGGATGGTGCCGGCTTCCAGACCTGGCCCCCTCATCCCAGTTGAGGTTAGTCGTCGCCGAGGTCTCGAGTCGGCTGGGTGGTTGCGCATGTGGGCAGCTCACGGACTGTCCGGGCGCCGGGCTGGTACCCCGGCATTGTCCCGCGCGTTTTCTCGTGGGTTATCTTGCAGTCCCGGGCCGCTAGCTCATCAGGCAGAGCAGGGGACTTTTAATCCCAAGGTGCCGGGATCGAGACCCGGGCGGCCCACCGGGGGGAGAACGGCCGTCGAGGACGAGGACGGAGCATGCAATCGACGCAGGACCACGACGCGTCGATCGCCGTGTCGACCGCGCGATCCCGTCGCATCCCAGTCCCACCGAGCCCCCCATGTGGCAGCCGGCCTCAGAGCCTCCGGACGAACACCGGCGCTCAGAGGGGCTGGACGTGCGCGGGTCATTCCTGAGCGGAACCTGACTTCTCGCGTCGTGCGCGATGGCGACGCGCGTCGAGGACCGCGACCGTCGAGGCGACCAGACCGAGGACGAAGCCGCCGGTGGCCCACTCCATCCGTACTCGGACCGCGTCGACGAAGAGGATGATCACGACGGCCGCAGCGATCAACACGACGATCACTGCATGCGTGCGGAAGCGCTTCATCGCCGCAATTGGTGGATGGGGTCTCGGTGCACGGCTCCGAGCCTATGGCGCCTCTGGTCAGCATCGCGGGCGGGCGCCGAGGAGCGGACCGAGCACGACAAGGCAGCCCGACACGTCTGCGACGAAGCCACCATGGGCCCGGTGTCGCAGCTGTCGCCCTCGAGGGTCCGAAGGCCACGCATTGCGTTCGGAACCGAGTACCGACCCAGTCTGGGTGCCGAACCACGATCGCTGTCGATCCGACGATCCGACAGGTGCGCTACCTGCTCGAGGCAATCGGAAAGAGGTTGGCCTACACCGGGCCTACACCGAGGGCCGTCGTCCCGACCTCGCGTCCGAAGACCGCGACGCGCGCCCAGGCGCTCCAGCACGTGCTCGACAAGATCATCGAAGCCTCGCTTCCAGAGCACGTTCCGCAGCCGGCCTCGCTCGCACTCGACGGGACCGGACTCGAGTCCTGGGGCCAGGGGCAAGAAGCGATCGACGGGCGCGGCATCGGGCGTGCCGGAACCGGCGACAGTCGAGAACGGCCTCGAAGCGATCGGAGGTGAGGGCTACTCCTTCGACTTCGACGCGCGCTGGCGGTATCGCACCCGTACCTACGACAACAAGTCGACCGAGGCGCCACGACGTCTGCGAACTGTGGAACGACCGGGCGTGGTCCTACCTCGTCGCCGAGCGATGGGACGACGAGCTGCGTGCACGCGAGATCACGCGGATGTTCGACCTCCACCCCAGCGATCACGGTGTCCGGGACTTCGAGGGCGTCGCGATGATCGACGGCCCGCCCCACTGCAGGGCCGCACTCGAAGTGCAAGCGGCACGACACGACCTGGCGTTCGACGACCTCGTGGTCATCAACCACCCGGTCAAGCTTGTCCTTGGACCGATGCGCAAGAACGCATCCGCCGCCGAACTGGCCAGCCACCAGAAGGCGAAGCAAGCGCTCGAGGAGCTCACCGCGAAGATCGCCATCGCCAGCTCGCCGCCTTCCGCAGCGCCTGGAACGCCCGGCCGACGGCGAAGGATCAGGGCAAGGGGCGCTGGGAGTGCCCGGCACAAGCAGGCAAACTGGTCTGCGCCAACTGCCCGGTCCCAGCGCTGCTCCCGCGGGGGACGCCCAAGGTCGAGAACATGAAGAACCCCTCGAGCGAGAATGTGCGACGAGGATGGTGCCGGGTGGTCGGGATCGTGAAGACGTCCATCCTGGCGGCCTGCGCGGTGGCCGCGACGAACATCCGGCTGTGCGGTCCTGGGCGAAGGGCCGGGACTTCACCGACCTCCAGCCCCGACTTCCCTTGCGGAGACGGGCTGGGTGGTCACAGCGACTGCCACAGGCGCCCGACGCGTGACTTCCACCCTTGTCGGTGACCCGTTGGGCCCTCACGATGCTCGTGGGCGAGGGTTTCGTCACTCGTTTCGTCACGACCCCCCCGCGCGGAGGCGGTGGGATTTGAACCCACGGTGGGTTGCCCCACACACGATTTCCAATCGTGCCGATTCGGCCGCTCTCGCACGCCTCCTGGAGCCGCAGCCTGGCTGCGGTCGAGCCAGGCTATCCGGCCTGGACGGGCGACCCGACGGCGCGGGCCTGGGGCACACCAGGCGAAGGCGCAGTATCCTGGTGGCCTCCGCCGGCGTTCGGTGCGGTGGCCGGGTCCTGCGCAACGGTCGCCCGTGAACCGAGTCAGGGTCGGAAGGCAGCAGCTCTCAGCGGGTGAGGCCGTGTGCCGCAGCCAACCTGGCCATCGCACCGAGCGCCGGGACCCCGGGTCTGCGTCCGATGCCTGTCGGTGCCCACCGGTAGGCTCGCCTCTCGTGGCCGATCCGACCGCGACATCCCCAGGGGGCACCGCCCGGTCCGCGGACGAACCCGGCGCTCCGGAATTCGTCTCCCTCTACCGGCGGTTCCGGCCGGGCAAGTTCGCGGAGCTGCGGGGGCAGCCCCACGTCGTGCGGGCACTGCAGGGCGCCGTGCGCGACGGGCGGGTGGCGCACGCGTACCTCTTCAGCGGGCCGCGGGGCACCGGCAAGACGTCCACGGCGCGCATCCTCGCCAGAGCGCTGAACTGCGCCGAACCGGTCGACGGGGAGCCATGTGGCGTGTGCACGTCGTGTGCCGAGATCGCCCGCGGGAGCTCGTTCGACGTGCACGAGCTCGACGCTGCCTCGAACAACGGCGTCGACGCCATGCGCGAGCTGATCGCCCACGCGGCGCTCGCGACCCCGGGCCGGTGGAAGGTGTACATCGTCGACGAGGTCCACATGCTCTCGAACGCAGCGGCCAACGCGCTGTTGAAGACGCTCGAAGAGCCTCCGGGCCACGTGGTCTTCGTCCTGGCGACGACCGATCCGCAGAAGGTCCCCGCGACGATCCGGAGCCGCACGCAGCACCTCGAATTCGGGCTCATCGGAGCCGGCACGCTGGACGCGCTCCTCCACGACGTGAGCGCCGCAGCGGGCCTGGGGCTCGCCGACGACGACATCGCCGTCGCGGTCCGAAAGGGTCGCGGTTCGGCGCGCGACGCGCTGTCCGCGCTCGATCAGGTGGTGGCTTCGGGATCGGCGGATGCTCTCCGGCCGGACGTGGTCGGGCTCACCGAGGCGCTCGCCGTAGAGGATGCCCGCCAGGCGCTCGTCGCCGTCGCGGCCTTGCACGAGGCCGGTTGGGGACCCCAGCAGGTCGCGACCGAGCTCGTGGACGACCTCCGGCAGGCGTTCCTCGTGACGCTCGCGCCTGAGCTGTGCGGGGCTGCGGGCAGCGAGCGCGAACGTCTGTCGGAGCACGCGGCGCGTCTCGGTCTCCCACGGGTCGTGCGCGCGATCGAGACGCTCGGGCGCGCACAGGTGGACATGCGTGACGCGCCCGATCCACGAGCGGTCCTCGAGGTGAGCCTCGTCAGGTTGGCTCGACCCGAGCTGGACGATTCGACGACCGCGCTTCTCGACCGGGTCGCCCGCCTCGAGCAGGCGCTGGCCGGTGGGGCACTCGCCGTGCCTCGCATTCCGTCGCAAGGCACGGCTCCCACCGCCTTGCCGTCCCCGCCGGAGCCTCCGGGCCTCGGAGAACCCCAGCCCCCGCCGGAGCCTCCGGGCCTCGGAGAACCCCAGCCCCCGCCGGAGCCTCCGGACCTCGGAGAACCCCAGCCCTTGCAGCAGCGCCCCGGTCTCGGAGCGTTGCGCCGCCAGCGGGCGGCGGCACGTCCGCGAAGCGCCCGGGACGCGGCGTCCCCGCCGGACGCGGCACCCCAGCCGGCCCCAGCGGCCCCGCGTCCGGCGCGCTCGACCGAGGAGGCATCCGTCACCGCCCCCACCACCATCGGCAGCGGCACCGCCGTCCCCGCCGTCCCCACCACCGGCGACGAGCTCCCGGCTCCTGATCGGGACCACATCGTCGAAGCGTGGGGCGACCACATCCTGCGAGGTCTTCCCGCGCGGGCGAAGGCGCTCTTCAGCGCCGGTCGGTTCACCTCCGTCGAAGGGCGCACTGCGACGTTCGCGCTGCCGAACGCGGCCCACCGGGACCGCTGCGAGGAGGTGCGGGGCGTCGTCGAGCAGGCGATCGGCTCCTACTTCGGCACGCCGGTCACGCTCGAGCTGACGGTCGACGAGCCTGGAGCCTCGGCGACCACTGCCGCCTCGTCCACCGAAGGCGCCCCCGCCGGTGGAGGGACTGCGACAGGCTTTGCCCGGGGCGCGAGAGCGAGCGGGGGCGCGAGAGCGGGCGATCGGGCGGGCGTCGGACCGGGCGGAGGGCCGTACGACGATCCGTACGACGATGCGTATGGCGATCCGGACGACGAGATCGACCCGGAGCAGCCCTCCGGCTCGATCGAGGCCGTCGCGGAGGCCCGTCTCCTCGAGGCCTTCCCCGGCGCGCAGGAAGTCTGATCGGGTGTACACGGGCTCCCTCAGGTCGCTCATGGACGAGCTCGGCCGGCTGCCAGGCATCGGACCGAAGTCCGCGCAGCGGATCGCGTTCTTCCTCCTCAAGATCCCCGCAGAGGACGCGCGTCGGCTCGCCGAGGCGATCGTCGCCGTCAAGGAACGAACGACGCTCTGCGGACGCTGCTTCAACGTGGCGGAGTCCGGCGATCTCTGCGACGTCTGTGCCGACACACGCAGGGACGCCCACGTGGTGTGCGTCGTGGAGGACCCGCGTGACATCGTGGCGGTCGAGCGGACCCGGCAGTTCGTCGGCCGCTACCACGTGCTCCACGGCGCGTTGAACCCGCTCGAGGGGATCGGGCCCGACCAGTTGCGCGTCCGTGAGCTGCTCCAGCGCGTCGAGGCCGAGGGGATCACCGAGGCGATCATGTGCACGAACCCGAACCTGGAGGGCGAGGCGACGGCGATGTACCTGGCCCGGCTGCTCACCCCGCTCGGGATCACGGTCACGCGGATCGCGAGTGGCTTGCCGGTCGGAGGGGACCTCGAGTACGCCGACGAGCTCACGCTCGGCCGCGCGATCGAGGGCCGCCGCGCCGTCGTGTCGTGACCACGCGCGGTCACGGCGCAGAGCGCTTCCTGTGGCTGCTCCGCCACGCGAAGACCGACCCCGAGCCGCCGCGCGGCGGTACCGACCACGACCGGCTGCTCGTCCCGAGGGGAAGACGGGATGCCACCGCGCTCGGTCTCCGGCTCCGCGCGGGCGACCTCGGCTTCGGCGCCGGGGCCACGCCCGAGCTCGTGCTCACCTCGACCGCCGCGCGCACGACCGAGACGGGCGCGCTGGTCGTCGCCGCGCTCGGGACGCCGCTCGAGCGTCGCCGGCGGCTCTACTACGGCTCGCCGACAGATCTTCTCGCCGAGGTGCGCTCCGTCGACGACGAGGTGCGCGCGGTGATGGTCGTGGGGCACAACCCCGCGATCCGCTCCCTCGCGCTGGAGCTACTCGCTCCGGACGACCGAGCGGGCCATGAGGCGCTCGCTGCGTTCCCGACGTGCGCGGTCGCGCTGCTGCGAGTCGGCGTTCGACGCTGGCGCGACCTCTCCTACGGGGAGGCGACGCTCGAGGGGTTCGCCCGTCCGCCCTACGACGCGTGAGCTACTCCCATTCGATGGTCCCCGGCGGCTTGCTCGTGACGTCGAGGACGACGCGGTTGACCTCGGGGACTTCGTTGGTGATGCGCGTCGAGATCCGCTCGAGCACGTCGTAGGGGAGGCGCGCCCAGTCGGCGGTCATCGCGTCCTCGCTCGTGACCGGCCGGAGCACGACCGGATGGCCGTAGGTGCGGCCGTCGCCTTGGACCCCGACCGTCCGGACGTCGGGGAGGAGCACGACGGGGAATTGCCAGACCGCCCTGTCGAGGCCCGCCGCCGTCAGCTCGTCCCGGGCGACGGCGTCGGCCCGGCGAAGGATCTCGAGCCGTTCCTCGGTCACCTCCCCGACGATGCGAACGGCGAGGCCGGGCCCGGGGAACGGGTGGCGCCACACGATCGTCTCGGGCAGGCCCAGCTCGAGGCCGAGCGCACGGACCTCGTCCTTGAAGAGGTGGCGCAGCGGCTCGACCAGGGAGAAGCCGAGGTCCTCGGGGAGCCCTCCGACGTTGTGGTGCGACTTGATCGTGGAGCCGGTGCCGCCGGCGCGCGGACCGCCCGACTCGACGACGTCAGGGTACAGCGTGCCCTGGACGAGGTGCTCCGGGCCGCCGCTCTCCGCCTCCACCTCGCGCGCGGCCTGCTCGAAGACGCGGACGAACTCGCGGCCGATCACCTTGCGCTTCTGCTCGGGGTCGACCACGCCGCGCAATGCGTGGAGGAAGCGTGCCCGCGCGTCGACCGTCCTCAGGCGGATGCCGGTCGCTGCCACGAAGTCCTGCTCCACCTGTGCGGCCTCGCCGAGGCGCAGGAGGCCGTGGTCGACGAAGACGCACGCGAGCCTGTCACCGATCGCGCGCTGGACCAGCGCCGCGGCGACCGCGGAGTCGACGCCGCCGGAGAGCCCGCAGATCGCCCTGCCGTCCCCGACCTGGTCGCGCACCTCCTCGACGGCGGCGTCGAGGACGCTGGCGGTCGTCCACGACGGCGGGATCTTCGCCGCGGCGTGCAGGAACCGCTCCAGGACCTCCTGGCCGTGGTCGCTGTGGCGGACCTCGGGGTGCCACTGGACGCCGAAGAGCGTCCCGTCGGTGCTCTCGAAGGCGGCGACGGGCGTCTCGTCCGACGACGCCGTGGGCCGGAGCCCCTCGCCGAGCGCGACCACCGCGTCGCCGTGGGACATCCACACCTCTTGGAGCGCGGGCTGCCCCTCGAACAGGCGCGACCCTTCGTCGACCGTGACCTTGGTGCGTCCGTACTCACGGCGGTCGGTGCGCGCGACCTCGCCGTCGAGCGCTCGTACCATCGCCTGGAAGCCGTAGCAGATGCCGAGGACCGGAACCCCCGCGTGGAGCAGCCGGGTGTCGATCGACGGTGCCCCCGGCTCATAGATGCTGGAGGGGCCGCCCGAGAGGATCAGCGCCGCAGGGCGCCGCCCGAGGATCTCCTCCGCCGAGGTGGTGTGCGCGACGATCTCCGAGTAGACGTGCGCCTCGCGGACACGGCGCGCGATCAGCTGCGCGTACTGCGCCCCGAAGTCGACGACGATGACGAGAGGGCGCGCCATTCAGCGAGTATGTCAGGTGGCGCCGGGTGGCCGGTGAGTCCGGCAGGCTCAGTCGAGCAGGTAGGACCACCGCTCCAGGGCGGCGCGCCGCTGGTGGAGCGGTGGGACGTTCACCTCCGGGAACTGGTCTCGCCACTCGAAGGGCCGGGTGGCGTCGATGAGCGCCCGTGAATTCGTGAAGTCGCCCGCCGCGCGCTGCTCGGGGGTGAGCCGGGGATCGAGGGGCGTGCTCCAGGCGCGTCGCACGAAGTCGATCGAGGTGGCGGGGTCCGAGCGGGTGCACACCGCCCAGATCACCTCCTCGAGGTTGGAAGGGTCGATGTCCTCGTCCACGACCACGACGTACTTGCCCGCGTAGGCGCCCGTGTGGCATTGCGACGCGACGTGGAGCACCTGGCGCGCGTGGCCGGGGTAGCGCTGCCGGATCGACACGACCGTGAACATCCGGCTCCCGCCCGCCTCGTGCTGCCAGACGGCGACGACGTCGGGAACGCCCGCCTTGGTGATCTCCTCGAAGAGGAGCGCCGAGCGCAACGGCGCCCTGTACCGTGCGAGCTCGTCGGGCGGGCGTCCGGGCGGGCAGCCGAGGATGATCGGGTCGTCGCGGTGGTAGAGGGCCTCGACCTCGAGCACCGGCTCGGCCCGCTCGCCGGAGGCGTAGTAGCCGGTCCACTCGCCGAAGGGGCCTTCACCCAGCTTCTCGTCGGCGGTGGCGAACCCTTCGATCACGATCTCGGCGTTCGCGGGGAACGGGAGCCCCGTCACCGGGCCGCGGATCGTCTCGACGGGCTCGCCGAGGACCCCGCCGGCCCAGTCGTACTCGGAGATCCCGTAGGGGATCTCGTTGCTCGAGGCGAGGAACAAGAGCGGGTGCGAGCCGAAGACCATCACGACCGGGCAGGGCTCGCCACGGTCGAAGTACTTCTGGCGGTGGAGGCGGCCGTGCTTGCCCGGGGAGATGTAGTAGCCCAACCGCCGGGCGTCGTGGACCATCACGCGGTAGGTGCCGACGTTGACCCATCCGTCGTCGGGGTCTCGGGTCACGTCGTAGGAGCCGGTCCCGAGGTATCGGCCGCCGTCTCCGGGGTGCCAGATCGGGGCGGGGAAGACCGTCATGTCGACGTCGGCGCCGCGCCGGACGTTCTCCATCACCGGCCCGTCGTCGACCTGCACGGCGGCGATCGGGTCCTTGCCCATGATGCGCTCCCGCCAGACCTCGGAGAGCTGGAGCTTGGTGAGGCCGAGGGGGGCGTTGAGCGCGAGCGCCATGCGGTCGACGGTGCCCAGACCGTTCACGAGGACACGGAAGCCGTGCTGGTAGCCGGGGATGTCGTCGAAGAGCACCGCAGGGGCACCTTCGGTGTGCTGGAGCAGGTCGGTCGCGTCCCCGATCTCCTGCTCCGAGGATGCGCCCGAGACGTGCCGGAGCTCGCCGATCTGCTCGACCTTCTCGAGCCAGGCTCGCAGGTCGTAGGTCGCCGGGCGCTTCCGCTCGTCGGAGGGGTTCGTCTGGTCGCTCATGGTCTCAGTCGGCTCCTCGTGCTCCTCGTGGGGCGTGGTCGGTTGTTCGTGGGTCGGTGGTTCGTGGGTCGGTGGGTCGTGGGGGGCGGTCGCCGGCGGCCGGGAAGTCCGTGCAGCCGGGGGCTCCTTCGGCCCGTCGGCCATCTCGAAGCAGCCACGACCAGCGCTCGCGGGTGATGGCCTTTTCTCCGGGCGCGGGGCCGATGGGATCGGGAAAGCGGTCCCTCCATTCCCACGGGCGCGTCGCGTCGATGATCACCCGGGAGTTGAAGCCCTTCCTGCCGGGCTCGATCGCAGGATCCAGGGGACCGCTCCACGCGCGGCGGAACGTCTGGAAGTCCCGGTCGGGGTCCGCCCGGGTGCACACCGCCCAGATCACCTCCTCGAGGTCGGACACGTCGACGTCGTCGTCGACGACCACGACGATCCGGCCCAGGTAGGCGCCGGCGCGGCAGGACGCCGCGACGTGCCCCGCCTGCACTGCGTGACCGGGGTACCGCTGCTTGATCGCGACGACGTTGAATAGGCGGCAGCCACCCACCCCGTGGCACCACGCCGCGGTGACGTCCGGCACCCCGGCGCGCCGGAGCTCTCGGCGCAGGTTCGCGCTTCGCAGGTACTGGCGGAAGCGGTGCGCCTCGAAGGGAGGCTTCTCGGGGGGGACGCCCAGGATGATCGGGTCGCGACGACGGTAGACCGTGCGCACCTCGAACACCGGGACCTCCTGCGCCCCCGTGGCGTAGTAGCCGGTCCACTCTCCGAAGGGACCCTCACGGCGCAGCTGGTCAGGGTGGAGGAAGCCTTCCAGCGCGATCTCGGCCCGCGCGGGGATCGGGAGGCCCGTCTCGCGGCCCGCGATGCACTCGATCGGGCGACCACGCATGCCTCCGGCCCATTCGAGCTCGTTCACGCCCGGGGGCATCTCGAGGCAGCTCCCGACGAAGAGCAGCGGGTCCATGCCGCAGAGGACCACCGCCGGGAGCGGCTCGCCGCGCTCGAACGCCTTGTCGCGGTGGATCCGGCCGTGCTTGCCCGGAGAGATGTAGAGCCCCGTGTGGTTGCGGTCGTGCACCATCACCCGGTACGTCCCGACGTTGACCCAGTCCGAGTCGGGGTCCTTCGTGATCACGCAGTCGCCCGTCCCGAGGTACCGGCCTCCGTCGCCGGGGTGCCACATGGGGACGGGGAAGCGACCGAGGTCCACGTCGTCGCCCCGATCGACGACCTGGGTGACGGGCGCCTGCGTCGGGTCGTCGTCGACCATGACGACAGGCTCGGGCACCACGCCGTCCATCCGTCGCTCCCACTCGTCCATGAGGTCCACGGTCGAGATGTCGGCAGGAAGGCCGAGGGTCACCGCGAGCCGTCGCCGTTCGCCCTGGGCGTTGACGAGGATGCGCCAGCCACGTTCGAAGCCGGGAAAGGCGTCGAACAGGACGGCGGGCGCGCCGTCGGTGTGCTGGAGCATCTCGGTGATCCGTCCGACGTTGTCGTCGAGGTCCACCCCCTCGAGCACCCGCAGCTCGCCCAGGGCGTCGACCATCTGCAGCCAGTCGCGCAGGTCCTCGTGGGGGGCGCCGGCGCGCACCGTCTGCGGGTCGACCTCCGAGGCGACGCCGAGCGAGCCTTCGAGGGAGCCGATGCGAAGCTCGCTCCGGAGCCCGAGGTCATGGGGCGAGGTGCGCGTCTCGGTGATCACCGGCTTCCTCGGAGCGAGCGAGCCGGCGCCCCGCCATCAGCCGGCGCGGCCTCGGCGTCGAGCCACTCCGGCAGGATCGACCCCGAGCCGAGGGCCACCGAGGCGTGGTGGTTCCACAGCTTGCGTGCGTGTCGGTCGCGTCGGAACGTGGCGAGGAAGCGGTCGCACTCCTCCCGGCCGAGCGGCACGACCCGGCCGAGCTGCATAGCGTGCGCCAGCGCATCGGCGTTCTCGACGAAGTGGACCACGTCGGCGAAGAGCGTGAGGACGTCCTCGGCGACGACCACCTCGCCGTGCCCGCGCAGCAGCGCGGCCGCTGCGCCACCGAGCGTGGCAGCGAGCGCGCGGCCCTGCTCCGCCGTCGCGATGTGGGAGGCGTCGGGATGGACCGGCACGCCGTCCGCCCACCGGGAGGCGTGGTTCTTCACGGGCACGATCGCGCCGTGCTCGACCATCGTGAACATGGTCGTCGGGTCGTGGTGGAAGTGCGCCACCGCACCGACGTCGGGGCGCGCCCGGTAGAGCTCGGCGTGGATGGGCAGCTCCGACGGCGGCTTGCCCTTGCCTTCGACGACCTCGCCGTCGAAGGAGACGAGGAGCACCCTTTCAGGCCTGAGGGAGGCCCTGGAGTCGTCGACCGGCTGGATGTACAACCGCTCGTCGCCGGGCGCACGAGCGCTCAGGTGCCCGCTGTAGCCGAGGATCCCTGCGTCGACGAGCATGCGGGTGGCCACGGCCACCTGGCGGCGCACCTCGTGGGCCCGAGCGCGTCGCTCGCTCTCCTCGCTCCGGTCGGTCCTCTCGGTGTCGGCGGCCTGGGCCATCAAGATCCCCTTTACACCTTGTAGCGTTCGAGCACCTGGGGTGCGAAGAGCTCCTCGGGCGGGACGAGCCTGGAGGTCACGCCTTGCTCGTGCGCCCACCGGGCGAAGGCGTCGAGCGTCGCACGGTTCTCCTCCACCCCGTAGGGGAACGGGTCGGGCCCGAGCAGCTGGCGCATCTCCTCCACCAGGCTCGGCACCCAGGCCAACGGCAGCCGGCTGGCGGTCATCTCCGAGAGCCGCTCGAGGCTGCGGCGCTTCGCTTCGCAGAAGGCGGTGTACAGGTTGGCGGCCACCCACGGCGCCTGCTCCAGCACGTCGCCACGGATCACGACGACGTGCATGATCGGGAAGACCCCGGTGCGCTCCACGTACTCCCGCTCGACTGCCCGGAAGTCGGGAAAGAGGCGCACGACGTGAGGCTCTCCGCGCTCGAAGCTCTCGGGAGGGTGGGCGGAGAAGATCGCGTCGAGCTCGCCGTCGCGCAGCATGTCGTCCAGGCACCGGTCGGGGACGGGGGTGAGCGAGACGCCCTCGGGGAGGCGGAGCGCCACCTTCTCCCTCCGCCCAGGAGTGTTCACGCCTGCCTGGAACCACTTGACGTCCTCGAGCGGGATGTCCCACTCGTGCTGGAGCAGAGCACGCGTGTAGACGGCCGCGGTCTGCGCCCACTCCGGCACGCCGATGCGCCCGCCGGCCAGCTCCTTCGGGCTCGACGGTCCGTCGGCGCGCACGAAGATCGAAGAATGCCGGCACACCCGGGAGGGGAAGACCGGGATGGCACCGAGGCTCGTGTCGCCGTCGGCCCTCAAGGCGAGGTACTTGGCGAAGGACAGCTCAGAGACGTGCCACTCCCGGTAGCGCAGGAACCGGAAGAAGATCTCCTCGATCGGAAGGGTGAGCACGTTGAGCTCGACGCCCTCCACCCTGACGGCACCGGTCTCCAGGTCCCGAAGATGGTCATAGCCGCTCTGTGCGAGGGTGAGGGCAAGGCGGGTCGTGCTCACGGCAGCAGTCCCGCGCGCTCGAGCACCGCGTCGAGCCTCGCCTCGAGCTCGGGGGTCGCGCTCGCCATCGGGAGCCGGTGCTCGTTGCTCGCCAGTACGCCCATCCGCCGAAGCATGTACTTGATCGGGATGGGGTTGGTGTCGAAGAACACCGACTTGTTCAGCTCCCACAGCTCGTCGTGGATCTTCCGGGCTCCGGCGAGGTCCCCGCTCTCGACCGCGTGCCACAGCGCCGCGACGCGCGCCGGGGCGAGGTTGCCCACCGCGTTCATCATCCCGCAGGCCCCGACGGCGAGCATCGGCAGGCTCAGCTCCTCCAGTCCGGCGAAGACCCGGAACTCCGGCCCCAGCCGACGGAGCACCTCGGTGACGAGCCCGAGGTCCGTGGACGCGTGCTTCATGCCGACCAGGTTGTCCGCACGCTCGGCGATCGCGGCAATGGTCGCGACCTCGAGCGTCACCGCGGCGCGGCCGGGGATGTGGTAGACGAGCATCGGCAGCTCGACCCGGCCGGCGACCTCCACGAAGTACTCCTCGAGGCCTCGCTGGGGGGGGCGGAT
>JAJYXS010000159.1 GCA_021801615.1 Actinomycetes bacterium | reverse complement strand
GGTTGCCGCTCCGAGAGCTCTCCGGACCTCCGCTGCATCGTCTGCGGGGTACCCCACTCGTCCAGTAGTCAGTGACCTCGTTGGTAGGAGCGCGCACGCCGCTTCCCCTCCTCGATCTCGGGCTTCACAGCCACGAGCCGTAGGTGGGGAACGGTGTGTCGCGACAACCGGAGTCCCTCAGCTCAGGGCATCGACCCCCGGAGACGACAGCAGTCTCGCTCATCGGTAGGGATCGACGCCGAGCAGGCGGTCGACGGTGGTGAACCCGTACGCGCGGGCAGAGAGCTCTGCAATGACGAGCTCGACCGCGGCAACGGTGGCAGAGCGGTCGCCGCCTTTTGCCTCCGCGCCATCGTGGAAGATGAGCACGCTGCCGGGTCGTGCCTTGGCCACCGCTCGCCGGGCGATCCGCTCGGGGGAAGGTTGGAGCACCTCGCAGGCGTGGGCGAACTCGCCCGAGACGAGCTGCAGCGAGCGCTCGTGTGCGACGGCGAACAGCCCCGGCGTGCGCAGCAGCCACGGCGGTCGAAAGAGCACCGGACGGAGCCCGAGCTGCCGCCTGAACGCTGCCTCCGCTCGGCTCACTTCGTCACGCAGGACATCGCGACCGACGCAGCGCCCGAGCCGGTGAGAGTAGCCGTGGCTGCCGAGCACGTGCCCATCTCGAGCGAGGCGACGGGCGGGCTCGGGATGGCGCTCCAGGCACGCACCGACGGCGAAGAAGGTGGCATGGACCCCTGACGAGCCGAGGATATCGGCGATCTGGGACGTGTAGGGCTCGTTGGGCCCGTCGTCGAACGTCAGCGCGACGACGCGCTCGGTCGTCCAGGACCGGTAGGGGAACGGGCCGAGCAGCTGCGAGTACGGGGACATGAACGTCCAATACGACGCCGCCGCGAGGCCGATCCCTGCGGATGCGAGCCCTCGGGCACCGAGGTGGCGCGAGCCAGCTCCCAGAGCCCTGCCAGGCATCAGATCAGACCGACCACATAGACGCCGGTCCGGAACAGCACGAAGCCGATGGCGAGCATCGTGCAGCCGAGGAGTGCGCGGCCGATCCAGAGCACGACTGACCGCGACCGGGCGTCGCTGCGGAACGCCGGTGCGGTGCCGAGCAGCGGACGCCTGCTGATCCGGTTCAGCCAGTAGGCGAGCAGGTAGTACACGAAGAAGGTGACGACGACGTTGTACGCGAGGCCCTGGTTCAGCCGGCGGGGCGACGTGTACGTGGGGTTGTGCCGGTCGAAGACCACCTGCCCCTGTCGCTGGAGCCTGCGCAGCAGGTCGAGCTCGTCGCCGCCCTGGGTCATCTGGGTGTTGTAGCCAGGCCACGCCGCGCGGCGGAACGCGAGGTTCGTCGCGGTCACGTAGAACACGCGTCCGGTCATCCACCGGACGATGGCGACCGCGCCGAACAGGACACGTGGGTACGCCGCCCACAACGGGCTTCCTTCGCGGAAGCGGCACGGACCCGCGACGGCGACGCAGGACGGATGCTGCTCCAGCGAACGGTCGATCCGGGCGAGCCAGCCCGGATCGAAGACGGTGTCTGCGTCGGTGGACACGACGATCTCGCCTCGCGCTCGCTCCGTGCCGCGCTGGCGGGCCCAGCACACGCCAGGACGCGCTTCGTGGACGACCACTGCGCCGAAGGCGTGGGCGATCGTTGCAGTCCGGTCGGTGCTGTTGTTGTCGACGACGATCACCTCGACCTCGCCGGCGAAGTCCTGCCCGGCGAGGGAACGCAGGCAGTCTGCCAGGTACCGTTCCTCGTTCAGGGCGGGAATGACGATGCTGAACCGTGCCCGCGTCACCGGCCGTGTCGCACGCCCATCCTCGTCCATCAGCGTCTCCTCGCCCCGACCCACCTCCCTGCGGGCAGTGCCGACCCGGTACCGTAGCGCCCAAGCACCATGGCATTTGCGCGGGTGGCCGACGGGCGACGCGAGATCTCGGGCACCGAGGGGACCTTGGCCATACGTCAGGGCATGCACGCGGCCGAGGGCAGTACTGGTGCGCGCGGTGAACACTGGACCTCGCAGTTTCCATTCGATCGGAGTAGGCTCGCCATGTGGGACATGCCCCGAGCCAGCTCCGGCGTCACTCGGGGGCGGGATCTCCGGCGCGATCAAGCTGATCACAGGGAAGGACTTCTGCGTCCAAGAGGCCGCAGGTACGGTCGGCGGGTGGACACGACCCCGGGGACCTCGATCACCAAGAGCACGGCGGGCTCTCTCACACAGCTCCATCCTGGTGACTCGGTCGCGGCGGTCTGCGCGAACAAGATCCGCACCGTGACCGCGACGCGTGTCACCGACTCGGGGGCTCGACAGCCGTCGGCGCCCGGGGGTAGCCGGGGTAGTCGGAGCCCGGGGGTGGCCGGAGTAGCCGGAGCCCGGGGGTGGCCGGAGTAGCCGGAGCCCGGGGGTAGCCGGGGTAGTCGGCGCCCTCCGGCCTCCCCCCTGCAGGCGGCCGCTTCGGGGCCTGTACCGGGCGCCGGCCTGGGAGCCCGTGCCGAGCGCGTGCGCAAGAATCGGTCCGATGCCCGAGAAGCGCACGAAGCGGACCGCGATCTGGGCCTCGACGATGTCCGGGACACTCGACGCGTCCGGACGGCTCGTCTTCGCCCACGCACAGACCGACACGGTGAAGGTGAAAGGGCTCCGGATTGCCCGTCGTGCACGAGAGGCCCAGGAAGCACACGACCTCGCGCCCGGAGCGACGCGCGCCGTCGGGTCCGGCAGTCGCGTACACCCAGAGGAGCCGGACCCGTACCGCACCTGCTTCGAGCGGGACCGGGACCGGGTGCTCCACTCGGCCGCCTTCCGACGGCTGGCGGGCAAGACGCAGGTGTTCGTCCACCCCAAGGACCACCAGCGGACCCGTCTCACCCACGCGCTGGAGGTCGCCCAGATCTCGACGGCGGTTGGTCGGGCGACGGGCCTGAACGTCGACCTGCTCGACGCGATGGCGCTTGCGCACGACATCGGCCACGGCCCCGTCGGGCACGTGAGCGAGACAGCCTTCGAGGAGTACATCCCCGGGTACCACCACGCGATCTTCGGCGCCGACATCGTGCTGCGCCCGCTCAACCTGTGCCGCGAGACCCTCGACGGGGTCCGCTGCCACAGCTGGTCGCTCCCGAGCCCTTCCACCCCCGAAGGGCACGTGCTCAGCTGGTGCGACAGGATCGCGTACTGCACCCACGACCTCGAGGACGCGCTCGAGGCCGGGATCGTCTCGGCGTCGGACCTGCCAGAGGAGGTGAGGGACGTCGCGGGCCGGACTCGGAGCAGGCAGGTCGACGCGTTCGTCACGGCGCTCGTGAGCGGGATCCTGGACCACGGCGTGGTCGCCATGCCGGCCACCGAGGCGTCGGCGCTCGCCACCTTGCGCGCCTTCAACTACGAGCGGATCTACATGCGACCCGCGTCGGTGGAGCAGGGAAAGGCGGTCGTCTCGGTGCTGCGCGCGCTCGTCGACTACTTCGCCTCCGAGCCGTCCCGCATCCCCTCGGACAACCAGATCGAGTCGGATCCGCTCACCCGGGCCGTCGCCTACGTCGCCGGCATGACCGACCGGTTCGCCTTCCAATCCGCAGTCGAGCTGCTCGGCTGGCCCGTCGAGAAGCTCCCCGCGGGCATCGACTCGCCGTACTCGGGCTTGGGGCCGGCGAGCACGTCGCACGATTGAGCCACTGACGCGACGGCCGAGGCAGGCGGTGGAGATGCGCAGAGCCTCTTCGACCGATGAGCAGCTTCGCTCGCCTACGCTGCTCCTCGCAGCGTTCATCCACTTCGACAAGCCAGGGAGACTCCGATGTCCGAGACCAGCTCCGTCGTTCCCGAGAGCCACATCGACATCCTGGAGAAGAAGGGTTTTGCCCACGTGGCCACGATCGGGCCGCACGGAGAGCCCCACAGCTCGCCCGTGTGGTACGGCTGGGATGGCCACGAGCTCTCGTTCAGTCAGACGACCCGTCGCCAGAAGTACCGCAACTTGCAGAAGAACCGCCTCATCGCGCTGTCGATCACGGACCCGGACGATCCGTACCGCTATGTCGAGATCCGCGGCGTGGTCGATCGCATCGACGAGGATCCCGACTACGCGTTCATCGACTCGATGGCGAAGAAGTACCTGGACCAGGACGTCTACCCATGGCACCAACCCGGCGACCACCGAGTGATCGTGCGCGTCCGCCCCGAGCACGTGACCGTCCAGTGATGCCGAGGCCGCGGAGATAGCCTCGCTGCGACCTTGCCAGATCCGCGCCGCCAGGGACGCCAGATCCGTGGGGATGGGCTCGTGAGGTGCAGGCCCATGGGCCCGGGGGCAGCGCTCGTCGCAGGCATCGCCGCTGCGGCGGTGCTGCTCGCAGCCGCGCTCACCAGCCCCGTGCACGTGCCCGATGGGACCCCCAGTCTCGCCCGACTGTCCGTGCTGCAGCGATCGACGACGCCGCACACACCGCGCATGAAGCCAGACAGCGCGCTGCGCCACGATCTGGGGACAACCCCCCCTGGCACGCCGACGGTGTACTGCGATCCGGTCCGACCGACGGAACTGGCCGTGATCGACTTCTGTCGCGCAGGGGAAGGCGTCGGACCTCTCGAGCTGCCGACGAACTTCGCGACGCTGACGGTCCCCGAGCAACTTCTGGTCGTCTTCGACCTCGAGCGCGTGAACCGCGGCGAACCGCCGATCGTGGGCCTTTCCCCGGCGCTGAACCAGTACGCGCAAGATGGCGCGCGAAACGGTACCGATCCGCACTTTCCGAGCTGCGATTGCCCCGGAGGATCGATCTGGGACGCAACCAGATCCACAGACTCGCTCGGCGCAGACGCTGCATTCATGTACACGGACGATTGCTCGCCGACGAAACTGGCGGGCTGCTGGGGCCATCGAGACCTCATTCTCGAGAACACGAGCACGGAACCTCTCGTCGGAGGCGGCGGCTACTCCGCCAACGGCTACGCAGTGGGCGACACGAGGGCGAGCTCGTACACGTTCGAGTTCTTGTATGGTTTCCCGACGGCAGATCTGACATTCACCTGGGCGAAAGAGCTGCGGTATTTCACCTCTCCGCCTGGCCTCGAACCGCTGCCGGCTCCCCGCATCTCCGGGGTGACGCCCTCGGTTGGCGCTGTCGAAGGCGGCACGCGGATCACGGTGACGGGCAGCGACCTGTCGAGCACCACGCGGATCGACATCGGCGGCCGTCCGGTCGATCGCCTTGCATGTGCCAGCGACACCGAGTGCAACGCGATCGCTCCTGCCGGCCGTGATGGAGGGGCCACGGTGTCGGTCACTTCCCTCGGGGGAACGGCCACCGAAGTCGGCGCGTTCACCTACGGACTCCCCGAGCTCGCTCTCGTGTCGGGCAATCGGCAAGCTGCGGCGCTGGGCCTGCTGTTCGCACCCCTCGTCGCAGAGGTGACCTTGGACGGGGCGCCCGTCGCCCATGCCCCCGTCGTCTTCGTGGTCGTCGCGGGGAGGGCCACGTTCCTCGGCGCCAGCCGATCGGTGGAGGTGGCCTCGAACGACCTCGGGCAGGCGGTGCCACCGCCAGTTCGCGCCGGGGAGCCCGGTGCCGTCGTCGTGGCCGCCCACATCCCTGGCTCCGCCTCCAGGGTGCACTGGCAGCTCACCGCTGAGCCTCGCGCTGGCTGACGACCGACGCCGTCCCAGGCCTCAGCGTGCCGTCCAGCCGCCGTCGATGACCATCGAGGCTCCGGTGATGAAGCCGGCCTCCGGGCTGCAGAGGTACCCGACCATGGCCGCCACCTCCGCCGGCTCGACGAGTCGTTTGATCGCGGACGCCTCCAACAGCACGTTCGCCACCACCTCTTCCTCGCTGACGCCGTGCAGACGGGCCTGCGCTGCGATCTGCCCCTCGACGAGGGGGGTCCGCACGTAGGCAGGGCAGACCGTGTTGGACGTCACCCCGCGCGCCGCGCCCTCGAGCGCGACCACCTTGGACAGCCCCTCCAAACCGTGCTTGGCCGCCACGTACGCCGACTTGAACGGAGACGCGCGCAAGCCGTGCACGCTCGAGACGTGCACGATCCGCCCCCAGCCCCGTTCGTACATATGCGGCAGCACAGCACGGCAGAGGAGGAACGGAGCCTCCAGCATCACGGCGATGATCTCGTGGAAGGTCTCGGGCGGGAATGTGGGCAGCGGGGCCACGTGCTGGAACCCGGCGTTGTTGACGAGCACGTCGACGTCGGGGTCCACCTCTTGGACAGCCCGCGGGTCAGCGAGGTCGACCACCCAGGTCTCGCCGCCCACCTCGGCGGCGACGGCCGCCGCGCCCTCGGCATCGCGATCGGCGACGACCAACGTGGCACCGAGGTCGCCGAGACGCCGCGCACAGGCGCGCCCGATCCCGCTCGCGCCACCCGTGACCAGCGCACGCCGTCCGTCGAGCGGCCGCGAGCCACCGACGACGGGCTCTCGGCGCCCACGGCCTTCGCCCAGGGGCTCCCGAGACCCGGCGGCCGTCATCGCGCTCGCCTGCGCGGCGGAGCCGGCTGAGCACGCTCACCTGCGGCGGTCCTGTCTGAGGCGACGACGGTGAGCCGGCGCTTGTCGACCTTGCCGGTGTCGAGGTGGGGGATCCGCTCCATCACGACCACCTCGCGGGGGACCTTGAACCCTGCCAGGCGCGCTCTGCAGTAGTCGATGACCTCCTGCTCGCTCAGCGCTTCGCCTCCCCGCTGCTCGACGAACGCCCAGCCCACCTCGCCCCAACGCCGGTCCGCCACGCCGATGACCGCTGCGTCGCCGATGCGCGGGTGCTCGCGCAGCACGGCTTCGACCTCCGCCGGATAGACGTTCTCTCCACCCGAGACGAAGACGTCCTTCACGCGCCCACAGATCCGGAAGACCCCGTGCGCGTCGCGCTCGGCCAAGTCTCCCGTCTCGAGCCAGCCGGCGCTGATCGCCTCCGCGCTCGCGGCTGGGTCCCCCCAGTAGCCGGCGAACACGTTGGGGCCCGAGACCCACAGCTCACCGACGCCGTCTCCTTCGATCCGGAGTCCCTCGGGATCCCGAAGCTCCACGTCAACGTAGCTGTAGGGCCGGCCGACACATCCCGGGTACCGCGCAGCGTCGCGCGCGTCGAGGCACAGGACGTTGGGCGACGCCTCGGTGAGGCCGTAGCCCTGGAAGACGTCGACGCCCCGTCGGACCCAGATCTCGAGGAGCTCCGGCGGCATCGCCGCGCCGCCGACCACCACGAAGCGGAGGCTCGAGAGGTCCGCGCCGGCGAACCCCGGCTCCTCGGCCAGCATCAGGTACATGGTCGGGACTCCCATCATCGTGGTGACACGACGGCGCTCGACGAGGTGCAGGACGCGATCGGGCTCGAACACCGGCTCGAGCTGCACGGTCGCCCCCTTCCACCACGCCTGAAGCGGTTGGACGTTCCAGCCACCGACGTGGTGCTGGGGCAGGACCTGCAAGACCACGTCCTCGGCGGTGAGCGGCACGGCGCCGTCCAGCGAGAGGTTGGTCCAGAAGCAGTTCGCATGGTTGAGCACCGCGCCCTTCGCCCTGCCCGTCGTGCCGGAGGTGAAGACGACGAGGAGCGGGTCCTCGTCCCGGACCTCCAGGGCCAGTGCCTCCAGATCGCCGAGACCGCCGGCGCTGCTGTCCGTGACCGAGGCAGCGCGCAGGTCCTCCAGCCGGCACACCCCCGGCGCGACCGTGCTGGACCGCACGGCGGTGGCCACGTCGTCTGCGTGGGCAGCGCCGGCGGCGACCAATGCCGGGTCCACCACCTCGAGCTCGGCGCGCAGCTCAGCTGGCGTGAGGCGGCGGTTCAGCGGCACGAGCACAAGGCGAGCCAGCGCGCTCGCGAAGAAGAGCGCGACCTGATCGGGATCGTTCTCCGTCACCGTGGCGACGCGGTCTCCGGGCCAAGGCCTGATCCGAGCAGGTGCGCCGCGAGCGCGACCGCCCTGCGGCGCAGCTCGCCATAGGTCATCCGTTCGTGGCGAGCCTCGATCGCGATGGCAGCCGGGTCGCGACGGGCGCGATCGGTGAGCCACTGACCGAGCGTATGGCGCGAGGTCGACGGCCGGGGGCTCAACGCTCGGGCACCTCCGCTCCCGATCGGCTCGCCGCGGGCGCCCGATGGACGGTGCCTTCTCCGTCGCAGAACCGTTCCGTCGCGTCGGCGAGAAGCTCGGGCTGCTCCCAGAAGCACAGGTGGCCGGCGGGCGAGACGTAGAGGGCGCGCGCTCTTGGCATCGCGAAGGCGAGGCGCATCGTGTTCATCGGGTCGATGACCGCGTCGGCGAGCCCCGCGACCGCGAGCGTCGGCACCTCGATGCTGGCGAGAGGTGCCCGGAGGGAGAACGAGACGCTCGCAGCCGCCTGGGCGCGCCAGGCCGCCACGGTCTGGGGCTGGGCGGCACGCACTTCCAGCAACCGGTCGACAAGACCGGGGCGCCGCCTCACCGTCTCGGGGGCGAGCGCCCCTTCGATGAGCCGGCGCGGCGAAGGCGGGACGCGTCGGTGGTCTCTGCGGAGCAGTGCGGTCGTCGCACCGGGCAACGGCGCGCCCTGCGGCTCGCCGGGAGTCGACGCGATGAGGACGAGACGCTTGACCCGGCTCGGCTGATCGGCCGCGAGCTGGAGGGCCACCATGCCACCGAGGCTTGCCCCGATGACGTCGCAGCGGTCGAGACCGAAGTGATCGAGCACGGCTCGCACGTCATCGGCGAGGTCCTCCACCCGGTACGGCCCGACCGGTTGGTCGCTCGCCCCGATGCCACGGTTGTCGACCAGCACGAGCCGGCGGCGGACGGCGAGCCGGTCGGCGAACGCGCCCCACCCGAGCCGACCGTAACCGAGACCATGCACGAGCAGCGTCCAGGGCCCCCGATCGCCGCGCAGCTCGTAGGCGATGGACACGCCCGCGTTGTCCGCCCGCCGGACGCGCCCGACAGGGCCGTCGTCCTGGTGCTCCGCGCCGCTCACCGTCGAGACCGCTCAGCGCTGCCCACGAACGGCACGAGCACCTCCAAGACGTGCTCTTCGTCCTCCAAGTGCGGCGCGTGCCCGCATCCCTGGAGCACCGCCTCGACCACCGTCCCCCCTCGCATCTCGGCCCGCTGCAGGAGCGCCTCGGTCTGGGACACCATCGGCTGCGCGGGGAACACCTCTGGGCCCGGCCAGCCCGCGACCACCCCGAGCGCCCCGAGGTGGCCGAGGTCGAGCATCGAGTGGTCCGACACGATGAGGTCGTCGCTTCCGCGGACCCAGAGCACCGGACGCACCGCTGCGACGCCGACGAAAGCAGAGAGGTTGCAATAAAGCGGCGACATGGTGTTCGCGACCCCGCGCGTGCCGGGGGCGACGCCTGGCCAGTGCGAGCTGTCTCGATGGGTCCCGGGATAGTGGTCGTCGCCGACGGCCGCGAGGAGGATCTCCTCGACCAAGAGATCCTCCAGCGCCGGGGAGAGCTTCGAGGCCACGCCGAGGTACAGCGTGCGGAGGATCGACCGAGGCGAAAAGTCGCTCTCGTCGCTGCGGTCTCCCTCACGAAGACGCCGCACCAGCTCTGGTGCCACCGTCCCGGCCCCCGTGCCCGCCCCGTCCTCGTGGCACGGTGCGCCGTCGATCCCTTTGGTCCCCCCGAAACCGAACGGCGAAAGCGGCGCGAGGAGCGTGATCGATGCCACCTTCTCGGGGTGCTCGATCGCGTAGGCCATCGCGACCCCGCCGCCCATGGACCATCCGACGAGGTGCACCGGGCGATCAGTCGGCGCAAGTGCAGCGTCCGAGAGGACGGCATCGACGTCGTCGACGAAGTCGGCGAGACCCCTCGTGGCATCGACGGGGACGGGATCGGAGCGTCCGAAGCCCCTCAGGTCCGGCGCAACCACGTGCCAGGTGCCGGGAAGCGAGGCGAGCACGGGCTCGAAGAACCTCGCGCTGCTCAAGTTGCCGTGGACGAAGCACACCGTCGGCCCTCTGGCGTGCCCGCCCCGGACGAGCGCGTGCACACGCGCGCCTGCGTGCCCCGCGAAGTGCGACTCGGCGGCCGGGCCCGCGAACCGGCCGCTCGGGCCGCAGCGAGGGGTCGTGCGCTTCACGATGTGCCTGGGCACGGACATCAGCTCTTCCTCCTCCGAACCGGGCGGGCGCGACCTGCACCTGTTTCCGAGGCGCCGAGCATGAGCGCGACGACACGCATCACGTGATCGAAGACCTCGGGCGGCATCGATCGATGATCGTCCCAGAGGATCCACTTCATCCCGACCATCTCTCCGACGGCGATGAGCGCCCATGCAAGAACCGTCGGGTCGTTCGGGACGATCTCCCCACGGGCCATCGCAGCCTCCAGCTGCGGGACGTACCCGGAGATGATGCGCTCGTAGTGGTAGTGCAGCGTCTCCGGCGAGACGAACTCCGCCTGGCGGATCAGCCGGTAGAGGGCCGGGTGCTCTGCAGTGAACCGGAAGAAGGCAGCGAACCCCCGCCGCTCGGCCTCGAGACGGGTCGGCGCTCCCTCCGAGGCCTGGGTCATGGTCTTGCGCACGCGATGGTTCAGGTCTCTCACCACCTCCTCGAACACCTGCTGCTTGCTTTCGAAGTACAGGTAGAAGGTGCCGGCCGCGACCCCGGCGTGCTCGGCGATCCGCACGACGGACGCGTCGTGGTACCCGAGATCGGCGAAGACCGCCTCGGCGGCCTCCAGGAGCCGGGCGCGGGTCCGCTCGCCGCGTGCGTTGCGACGCGAGGGCGCCGGCAGGCCGCCCTCGACGCCATCGGCCAGGCCCTCCTTGCTCGCAGGCTCGACATCACGTGCTGGCGTCATGGAATTCTCCCAGGTAGGACGACTCGAGCACCTCGGGGTGCGCGAGCACGTCGGCTGCATCGCCCGAGACTGCCAGCCGGCCATGGCTGAGGACCAGCGCAGCGCGGGCCATGCCAAGGGCCATCTCGGCGTGCTGCTCCACGAGGACGACCGCCGTGCCGTGCCGGTGGGCGACGTCCGTGACGACGTCGAGCAGCTGCTCGACGATCCGAGGGGCGAGCCCGGCACTCAGCTCGTCGATCATGAGGACTCGTGGCCGCAGGACCAACACACGGGCCAAGGCGAGCATCTGCTGCTCGCCGCCTGAAAGGAGGCCGGCGCGGCGGCCCATCAGCGGCGTCAGGTCGGGAAAGAGGCGCAGCGCGTCGGACAGGTGCTGGTCGAGGCGCCCAGGCAGCAGCCGCAAGTTCTGCTCGGTGGTGAGCCGACGCACGATGCCGCGGTCTTGGGGCACGAAGCCGAGCCCTCCACGAGCGCGTTTCGCAGCGGAACGGCCCGTGACATCGCGCCCGAGCAGCCGGATCGCACCGCCGAGCACCGGCAGCAGGCCGGCTATGGCCGCGAGCGTCGTGGACTTGCCGGCACCGTTGGCTCCCACGACCGCGAGGACGCTCCCCGGATCGACCGAGAACGACAGCTCGTGGACCACCGGGATCCCCTGGTAGCCGGCGGTGAGCTCGCACACTTCGAGCGCGGGCGTCATCGCACGCCTGTCCACGCGCGGCGGGCGGCTCGATCGGACGCGGCACGCGACGGGGTCGCCGCGCCGGCGGCTCGCCCGAGGTACGCGCGGCGGACCTCGACGTCGGCGCGGACGTCCCGCGGGCTGCCCGACGCGATCAGCCGACCCTGGTCCAGCACGAGCACCTCGTCGGAGACGCCGAAGACCAGCTCCATGTCGTGCTCGACCAGCATGACCGCGACCCCGAGCGCGGCGATCTCGCCGAGACACCCCCCGAGGTGCGCGCTCTCGGCGGTGTCCAGGCCTGCCGCCGGCTCGTCGAGCAAGAGCGCCGCGGGAAGGGTCATGAGCGCCCGGCCCACCGCCACCAGCTTCTGCTGGCCGAGCGGCAGCGACGCCGTCCGGCGTCCTCTCGAGGGGCGCAGACCGAGGAGATCGAGCACCCATGTGACCCGATCAGCCGGAGCTGGCGCGCCTCCCCGAGGCCGTCCCTGGCGCAGCAGGTGACGGCGCGTCGGGATGGCGACGCTCAGGTCCTCGGCTACCGTCAGATCGCCGAACGCCGCCGGCGCCTGCCAGGTCCGCACCACGCCTCTGTGCACCAGCTCGGTAGGGGCCAGACCCAGGAGCTCCACGTCGCCCAGCCGCACGGACCCGCTCGCCCGTGCGAACCCGGTGAGCGCGTCGATCGTCGTCGTCTTGCCGGCACCGTTCGGACCGATGAGCGCGGTCACCTTGCCGGGAGCGAGCTCGAAGGACACCGACCGGACCACGGGCACCCCTCCGTAGCCGATCGTCAGGTCCCGCACGACGAGCGGCTCGGCCGAAGCGCGCTGCACGACCGGCCGCCCCGGAGCAGGCCTGGACGCAGTCGGCGCTCCCGGGGCGGGGAGCGAGGGCTCACCGGGCACACGCACACGGGTCGTACCCGCTGGAGCCTCCGCTCGCGCCGGCCGGTACCGAGCGAAGAGCCGGCGGACGGTCCCAGTCATTCCTTCGGGATAGGCGATCGCCGCGACGATCAGCGCTGCGCCGCTGACGACCAGATAGTACGGGCCGAGGTTGTTCACGTAGCGGTTCAAGATCACGTAGAGGATCCCGGCCGGCGCGAGCATCCCCGCGAGGACCCCGCCAGTGACCGACGTGATCCCCCCGAGGTACGCGAAGGCAAGGAAGGGCAGGCCGGCAGCGAGCGCGTCGAACGACGGGCCGGAGAACTGACCGGTGGCGTAGGTCATCATTGCGCCGCCCAACCCGGCCAGGAAGGACGCCGCGGCGAACGCTTCCAGCTTGGACGCGGTCACGCCGATCCCGACTGACGCTGCGACCGGCTCGTTGGCGCGCACGGCGAGGAGCCGGAGCCCGGCCGGGCTGCGGGCCAACCACAGCACGCCGCCGACGACCAACAGCAAGACGACGAGCGCGAGCACCCCAAAGGACAGGCGTGCGACGTCGTCTCCGGCACGCACCCCGAGATCTGCGCCGAAGAGCACCGGGCTCCGGGGTGCCAGACCTTGCGGCGGGTCGAACGCCGGGTTCGCGAAGAGAAATTGCTCGACGGCGACGGCAAACGCGAGGGTGACGATCGCGAGCTGCATCCCGCGGATACGCAGCGCCGGCACCGCCACCACCAGACCCAGGACCGCGGCGGCGGACGCGCCGAGGAGAGGGGCCAGCGGGAACGGGATGCCCGCGGCGCTGGACAGCTTGGCCACGAAGACGCCACCGGTACCGGCGATGGCGAGCTGGGCGAGGGAGATCTGACCCCCATAGCCGGTGAGCACGACGAAGGACATCATGACGATCGCGGCGATCATCGTCTCGATCACGCCGAAGCGATAGATGCCCGACACCGCCACGAGCGCGATCCCGCCAGCGGCTCCGAGGCCGATCAGCGTCCGTACCACGTGGCGCGGACGGACGACGCCGGGGAGCGCGACCCCGGCGTCGTCTCCGCGAAACGGAAGGCTCCGACCCGCCACGGCCAGCGCGACCACGATGACCACCAGCGGGAGCGCCTCACCCACCCCCCTTTGCGCCCAACCTGGGTACCACGACATGGTCTTCAGAAAGTCCACGATCGACTGGAAGACGCCGAGCCCGATCCCCGCTGCGCAGGTGGCCGCGAGCGACCGCAGCCGGCCGACGAGCACCGCGGCCAGCGCGGGCACCACGTACAGGGTGTCCGACACCGTGTTCAGACCGACCAGCGGCGCCACGAGGACGCCGAAGAGCCCGGCGAGCGCACCCGAGAGTGCCCACGCGCCCGCGGCCAAGCGGGTCGGAGACCTCCCAACCAGCGCCACGGAAGCCTCGCTCTCTGCCACGCCCTGCATGGCGAGGCCGCTTCGGAAGAAGCGGAAGTAGGCGCCGAGCGCCGCGGTGACGACGAGCGCCACGCCGAGCAGCTCCACGTCGCTCCACGGCGCGCTCTGAGCTCCGAGCGTCAGGCTGGCAGTCGACAGGACGCTCGGTGCCACGAGCTGCTGGCTGCCGAAGGCGACCGCAGCCACTGCCTGCACCAAGAGCATCAGGCCGACAGACGCCACGATCTTCGCGAGGTCCGGTGCCCGGCGGAGCTGGCGGAACACGACCAGCTCCGCGACCAGGTTGAGCGCCGCCGCAGACGCCACCCCTCCGACCACCGCCAGCCAAAGCGGCGCCGGGCCGCCCATCGAGACGGAGTTGGGAACCCCTACGACCGGGAAGTACAGGCGCCCGCTGCTCCGCAGCCCGTAGTACACGTAGCCGCCCCACATCGCCACGGCGCCCACGGCGAAGTTGACGACGTTCGCTCCCCGGTGCGTGACCAGCAGCGCCAGCCCGAACCCGGCGTAGACGACCCCGATCCCCAGACCGAGGACGGCAAAGACGATCAGGTCGTCAGCCATCGTGCAAGCTCGCTTCCCTTCGCCGGCCACTGGCGAAAGTCGGCCGGCGGGTCATCACTCGACCAGTGTCTCGCCGTCGACGAACCCCTTCGTGTACATGACGCGCTTTCCGTTGTGGACCTGGTACTCGATCAGGCCGCTCGCACACGCCGCCCGCTCACCAGGCCACTGCTTCCCATTGCAGTCGAGCCGCTGGCCCATGAAGCTCATCTGGCCGTCGATGTGCCGCAGGACCTGGAGCACGGAAGACGCGTCGATGCTGCCGCGGATCTTTCCCAACGCGGTTGCGAGGTCCATCGTGGCGGAGAACGGATCTTGTGCGAAACCCTGCGTGTACTGGGGCGCGTAGCCCCGCATCGCCTTCACGTAGATCCGGATCTGAGCCCTGGCCCGCGCCGGCACACCCGTCGTGTCGTCGGGAACGTACAGGTCCGAGGCCGTGAAGACGCCGTCTGCGCCCGACGGGTCCGCCTTGATGAAGGCCGAGCACGACCCCGCGAAGATTGCACCTTTGTAGGACAGGGTGCGGATCGCTGAGACCAGGCTCGTGCATGTCGACTCAGGAGCCGTGAAGAACAGTGCTCTTGCCCCGGTGGCGATCGCGGATCCCACGGTGGACTGGAAGTCCGGGCTGGTCCCGTTGTAGTAGATGGCGCGGTACTGGAGCCCGAGAGCCTTCGCCGCCGGCTCGGAGTCGTCCGTGACGAACCCACGATCCTGAGCGTTTGTCGCGGCCATGTAGGTGACCGACGACACGTGCAGGTCCCGCTTCATCACCTCGAGCGGGACCACGTCATAGGCTCCCGTCGCCGCGCCGAAGAAGAAGGCATCTGGGCTGTTGGACTGGACGTTTCCGAAAGCCGTGTGGCCCACGAGCGGGATACCTGCACCTGCAAGGACCGGAACGGCGGCATCCGAGCCGATTGAGATGCCCTCCAGGACCGCGGGCACGTGTGCCTGCACGAACCGGTTGGCGCACGCCACCGCGGATGTCGTGGAACCGTCTGTGTAGCAATCGAGGAAGTCCAGCTTGCGGCCGTCGATCCCTCCATGATCGTCGATGTAGATCCGTGCTGCCTGAGCGCCCGCCCCGAATGTGGGGAAGGAGATGGGTCCCTGCTGCTCGTTCAAGAAGCCGATCGTCACCGGCGGCGGCCCGTCAGCCCGTTCCCCTCCCGCCCCGTCCGCGCCGGCGCCGCTCGCCACGCCGGAGAGCGCGACGAGCGTCCCCGCGACGAGCAGGGTGCCAAGCAGTCGTCCGACGCCGCCGACCAGGCACCTTCTCGAGTCGATCTTGTGAATTCTGCTCACAGCCCCTCCTTGTCGATCTCGCGCTCGACGAGAACCTCACAGCCGCGCAGAGCCGCAGCTCTCGGCCGTCGTCATCACGACCGATGGCGGCCCTGCTCCTTTTCCGATACCTGAACCATCTTTCAGGTGTCTAGATATGGAACCTTAAGACGGCTCGCTCGGCGTGTCAAGAGGGCAGGAGGCTGGTTCGCGCTCGTCAGGCCGAGCTCGCAGACGTTCCCGCGTCGGCCGACGAGATCCTCGTCCCGCCACCTCGTCGCCGAGCAAGACAGCGGTTCGAAGCCGCGACGGGACCTTTGCGCGCTCAGCGCGCGTGCGAGGCTGGATCGGTGGGCGAGCCGGATCTCGAAGAGGCGCTCCGTGACGCGCGCAGAGGGGACGAATGGGCGATCACGCTCCTGGTCCGATCGATCCAGCCCGGCCTGCTCCGCTACCTCCAGCGCAAGGCACCGGCTGCAGCCGAGGACCTTGCGTCGGAGACGTGGCTCGCCGCTGCACAGCAGCTCGCGCACTTCGAGGGCTCGTTCGCGGCCTTCAGGGCGCTCGTCTTCACGATCGCAAGGCGTCGAGCCGTCGATCATTACCGCCGACTCGGTCGCCACCTCGTCGAGGTGCCGCTCGACGAGGTGCCGCTCGACGAGGCGGAAGGCAAGGGTGCGCCCGTTTTGGATGCAGCGGAGATCGCCGTCGAGAGGCTGTCGAGCCGAGAGGCGATCGACGCCCTCGTCCGAGCGCTGCCACCGGCTCAAGCCGAGGTCGTCTTGCTCCGGGTGGTCGCGGACCTGAGCGTCGACGAGGTCGCCCAAGTCCTGGGACGCAGTCCCGGTGCCGTCCGCATCCTCCAACATCGCGCGCTTCGCAAGCTGGAGCGGCAGCTCGGCATGAAGACCGTAACGCGCTGACCTTGGCCGGCGATGAAGGAGGTGAGATATGAGACGATCCCCCTTCTCCGACGACGATCGGGTCTTCTCGGGAGATCTCGACCCCGCCGACGCTCCCCCTGAGCTCGCTGGCGTCGCCAGGTTGGTCAGAGCCGCCCGGGTCGTGGAGCCGACGCACAGCCTCCTGGCCAAAGAGGAGCTCCTCGTCAGCCAGATCGCAGAGGTCGTCCGAGGCTCTCGCCGCATCGACGCCGCTCGCGGCGATCGGCACCACCTGCTCGGGCGGATGCTGTCTGCCAAGGTCGTCGGAGTTGGCATTGCGGTGCTCCTCTGCGGTGGCGTCGCGGCCGCCGGGACCGGCGCCCTTCCCCACCCGGTGCAAGCAGCCGTGTCGCAGGGCCTCGCGCACATCGGGATCTCGGTTCCCGATCCCGGGGCACACCCACGTTCGGTGCAGCCGCCTGCTCACGGTTCTACGACCCGAACCGCCGGCACCACCCCGGCCCCGGCCCACGCGCCCGCAAGAGCCACCACGCGTCCGGCCACCGGCATCGCCGGCACGGCCCCGGCCCCGGCCCACGCGCCC
>JAJYXS010000025.1 GCA_021801615.1 Actinomycetes bacterium | reverse complement strand
CGTCGGCGTCCTGCCCGAGCACGCCGGCGAGCTCGTGGAGGCGGCCGAGGGGGAGCCTGCGGTCGAGGTCGAGGCGGTGTGGACGCATCTCGCGGTGGCTGACGGGACGACCGACGCCGACCGGGCCTTCACCGCGCTCCAGCTCGAGCGGTTCGACGAGGTGGTCGCCACCCTGGGCACCCGGCCGCGGCTGCGCCACGCCGCCAACACCGCGGGCGCGCTCGCGTGGCCCGCCGCGCGCTACGACATGGTGCGCTGCGGCATCGGCTTGTACGGCTACGCGCCCTCCCGGTCCATGGCCGACGGCGGTGCCGGGGCCGACCTCGCGTCGGTCCTGGGCGAGCTTCGGCCGGTCCTCGCGCTCAAGGCGCGCGTCAGCGAGGTTCGTGAGCTCGAGGCCGGCGCGCGCCCCTCCTACGGGCGTCGCCGCGCGCTCTTCGAGCGGGGCGTCGTCGCGACCGTCCCGATCGGCTACGCCGACGGGGTGCCGCGTCGCCTCTTCGAGGCCGGCTGCCCTGTCCTCGTCGGTGGTCGCCGCCGCCCGCTCGCAGGTGCCGTGACGATGGACCAGCTGATGGTCGACTGCGGCCCGGGGGCCGAGGTCGGCCCGGGCGACGAGGTCGTGCTCATCGGCCGCCAGGGTGGCGAGGAGATCACCGCGGCGGACTGGGCGGCGTGCCTCGGGACCATTCCCTACGAGGTGCTCTGTGGCATCGGGCCGCGCGTGCCGCGCGTCTACGCCGGCCGAGCCGGCGACGGTGCCGGTGCCGGTGGTGGCGACGGGGCGATGTGAAGCTACGCCGATGCGCTGTCGCGTGCGCCGGCGTCGCAGGCGGTGCCGGCCTGCTCTACCTGCTCCAGCGGGCCGCGGCCCGACGCTGGCGGGCGAGCGCCGACGAGCTCGCGGCAGCGGGGCTGTCTCTCCCGGCCGACCTTCGCCACCGGTTCGTCGCGACGAGCGACGGCGGCCGCATCCACGTCGTCGAGCGAGGGGAGGGGCCGACTTTCGTCCTCGTGCACGGCATCATGCTCACCGTCGCGACCTGGGCGCCGCAGCTGCGCGGGCTCAACGGGCGCATCGTCGCCATCAGCCAGCGTGGCCACGGCCAGTCCCGTGCGGGGAGCGAGGGCTACACGCTCGAGCGCCTCGCGGCCGATCTCGCCGAGGTGCTCGACGATCTCGACGTGCGCGACGCGGTCCTGGTGGGCCACTCCATGGGCGGGATGGTCTCCCTGCTCCTCGCGCTGTCCCGCCCCGAGGAGCTCGCTCGGCACGTCCGGCGGCTGGTGCTCGTCGCCACCACGCCCGGCCCGATCGTCGCCCCGCGGCTCGCCGCGCTCGCCGCCGCCGCTGCGACGCACGCGCTGAGCGGCGCCGAGCGGCGGGGCCGCGGGCCGTTGCCGAGGGCGGCGACCGTCTGGGCCTCAAGGACGGCCTTCGGCGCCTCTGCGTCCCGCCCTGACGTGGAGCTCCTCCGCGGGATGCTCGACTCGATGTCGCCGGGCCCGCTCGCAGCGCTGGTGCCGCACCTTCTCGCGTTCGACGTGCGCGACCGGCTGGGGGCGATCGCGCTGCCGGTGCACGTCGTGGTGGGGAATCGTGACGTGCTGACGCCCCAGCGCGAGGCGCGGAAGATCGCCGAAGGCGTGCCCGGTGCCCGCCTCACCGTGCTGGCCGGGTGCGGCCACATGGTGATGCTCGAGCGTGCCGAGGCGTTGCGCGACCTTTTGGCCCGATGACGCGCACGCCCCAGGTCGGATGCTCGGAGGCGGGCGGTAGCATCCGCCGGTGGCCCTTCGGATGAGCCCGGCGGAAGCGCTCGCGCTCTTGCGCGAGCGCGCGCTCGTGTGCGCTCGCTGCCCGCTCGCCGCCGGTCGGACCCAAGTCGTGTTCGGAGTGGGGAACCCCGCGGCGGACCTCATGTTCGTCGGAGAGGCGCCCGGACGCGAAGAGGACCTCCGAGGAGAGCCGTTCGTCGGGCGCTCCGGGAAGCTGCTCGACCTGCTGGCGCGCCAGGAGATCGGCGTCGCACGCGAGGAGTGCTACATCGCGAACGTGGTGATGTGCCGGCCGCCGGGCAACCGGGACCCGCTCCCCGAGGAGATCGAGGCGTGCCGGCCCTACCTCGAGGACCAGATCGACCTCGTCGCGCCGAAGGTGGTGGTGACCCTCGGCAACTTCGCGACGAAGACCCTGCTTGCGACGACCGAAGGCATCGGGAGGATGCGGGGCCGCGCCTATCCGTTCCGCGGGGCGCACCTCGTCCCCACCTACCACCCGGCGGCGGCGCTGCGCGGCGGGAGCGAGGTCGTCGCGGAGATGAGGGCGGACTTCGTGCGTGCAAAGGCGCTCCTGGGCGACCCCCGATGACCGCGAGGCCCTCGCCGGCACGGTGCTGACGTGGCCTGGTCGCTCAGCGTGCGCACCGCGTCGCCCGACGCCACCCGCGAGGTGGCGGCGCGTCTCGCCGGGGTAGCGCGCCGCGGGGACGTGATCGTGCTCCAGGGCGACCTCGGCGCCGGGAAGACCACGTTCGCCCAGGGGTTCGCGCGCGGGCTCGGGGTGGCGGGACCGGTCACGAGCCCCACGTTCACGCTCGTCCGCCAGTACCCCTGCGCGCTCGGCCAGCTGGTCCACGTCGACGTCTACCGCCTCGACCATCTCGCCGAGGTGGCGGACCTCGGTCTCGGGGACCTCGTGGAGGACGGGGTGGTGCTCGTCGAGTGGGGCGACGTCGCGCGCCGCGCGCTCGGAACGGTGACGTTCACGGTCGCGATCTCCCGGACGCACGGAGGCGCCTCGGCACGGACGTGCGAGCCGGGAGCTCGCGACGACGACCGGGTGCTCACGGTCCGCGCCGACGACGAGACGCGGCGCGCAGAGGTCGCGGCTGCCTTGGCCAGCAGCACGACAGGGGCTGCGTGATGCTGCTCGGGATCGAGACCGCGGCCGGGCTCGTAGGGGTCGCGCTCGGCGACGGCGGCGGCCCGCTCGCCGGCGTGTGGCTGCGCGGGGAACGCAGGCACGCCGAGGCGCTCGCGCCGGCGATCGACCACGTCCTTGCGCAGGCGGGCGCCTCGCTCGCCGACGTCGAGGCGATCGCGCTCGACGTGGGCCCCGGGCTCTTCACCGGGCTGCGCGTGGGCGTGGCAACCGCCCAGGGGCTCGCAGAGGGGCTGGGCGTCGGGGTCGTCGAAGTGACCAGCGTGGACGTGCTCGCCCGCGAGGTCTACGACGCGGGGTTCGAGGGCCCGGTCGCCGCCGTGGTCGACGCCCGCCGCACAGAGGTGTTCGCAGCCCGCTACGGCGGGCCCGGCACACCGTCGGAGCCGGCCGTGCGCGACACGCCCGCGGCCCTGGCCGGGAAGCTCGCGGAGTTGCCCGGCACGCTCCTCGTGGGCACCGGCGCGCACCGCTACCGGACCGTCTTCGCCGACGCCGGGCTGCGGGTCGCCGCCGTGCGGGAGCCCTCCCCGGCCGTCCTCGTCTCGATCGCCGCCTCCCGGCTGGCCGCGGGCGCGCGCGGCGTGCCTGCCGGGTCGGTGCGACCCGTGTACCTGCGCGCCGCGGATGCACGGATCAACTGGGTGCGGCGGTGATCGAGCTCGTGCGCATGCGTCGCCGCGACCTGCGGCGGGTGATGGCGATCGAGCAGGCGGTCTTCCCCGAGCCCTGGAGCCACGGCGTCTTCGTCTCCGAGTTGTCGCTCCGGACGGGGAGGGCCTACCGGGTGGCGCGCATCGGGAGGGAGACGGTCGGCTACGTCGGCATGATGTTCGTCGACGAGGAGGCGCACGTGACCACGGTGGCTGTCGCGCCGGAGCACCAACGACGCGGTGTGGGCACCCAGATCATGCTCGGGGCGATGCGCATCGCCCTCGAGAAGGGCGCACGCCACGTCTCCCTCGAGGTCGCGGTGGGCAACAAGCGGGCCCAGGCGCTCTACCGGCGCTTCGGGTTCGTGCCCGTCGGGGTCCGGAAGGGCTATTACCAGCTGACCGGCGAGGACGCCTTCGTGATGTGGGCCTACGACATCGACTCTGGCGCCTACCACGAGCGGCTCGCACGGATCGAAGAGGAGGAGGCGCGGCGCACGTGAACGTGCTCGGGATCGAGACGTCATGCGACGAGACGGCTGCGGCGGTCGTGTCCGAAGGGCGCATCGTGCGCTCGTCGGTCGTCTCCAGCCAGGTCCACCTCCACGCGCGCTACGGCGGAGTCGTCCCCGAGATCGCAGGGCGCGCGCACGTCGAGCGGATCGTGCCCGCGATCCGAGAGGCAATGGCCGAGGCGGGGCTCGGTCGCCCCGACGCGGTGGCCGCGACCTACGGTCCGGGGCTCGTCGGGTCGCTGCTCGTCGGGCTCTCCGCGGCCAAAGGGCTCGCGATGGCCTGGGACGTGCCCTTCGTCGGCGTGAACCACCTCGAGGGCCACCTGTTCGCGCCGGTGATCGAGGAGCCGGACCTCGAGTGGCCGCTCGTCGTGCTGCTCGTCTCCGGCGGCCACACGCTGCTCGTGGAGGCGGCCGCGCCGGGCCGCTACCGGCTGCTCGGCCAGACCCTCGACGACGCCGCGGGGGAGGCCTTCGACAAGGTGGCGCGCTACCTCGGGCTCGGGTACCCCGGCGGCCCCGCGATCGACCGAGCCGCCGAGGAAGGGGACCCTGCAGCGTTCAGGTTCCCCCGGGCGATGCTCGACGGGAGCTACGACTTCTCGTTCTCGGGGCTGAAGACCGCGGTCGTCCGCGCCGTCGAGCGCCATCCGTCGGCCGCGACGTCCGACGTCGCGGCGGCGTTCCAGGAAGCGGTGGTCGATGTGCTCGTGACCAAGGCCGCGCGCGCGGTGCGCGCTCGCGGCGCGAAGGGGCTCTGCCTCGGCGGTGGCGTCGCCGCCAACTCGCTTTTGCGCCGGCGCGCCCCGCAGGCGGTGGACGTGCCCACGTACCTGCCGAGCATGGCGATGTGCACCGACAACGCGGCGATGGTCGCGGCGGCCGGGTCCTTCCGCCTCGCGCACGACGGTCCGAGCCCGCTCTCGCTCGCGGCCGACCCGAACCTCTTCCTGGAGGTCGTCGCTTGAAGGCGCCCGCGGCCCCCGCCGTCTTGGCCCCTGCGCGAGCGGCCCCCGCCGTCTTGGCCCCGGCGCGCCGCAGCGCCTACGACCTCACGCTCGAGGACCTCCGCTCGCTCTCCGCCCTCGTCGGCCAGCCCGCCTACCGCGCCCGCCAGGTCTGGGACGGCCTGCACCGCAGGGCGCTGCGCCCCTCGGAGATGACCGACCTGCCGCTCGCGCTGAGAGCGCGCCTCACAGAGGAGCTGCCCGCAGCGCTGCGCGAGGCGGCGCGGCGGACCGCCGACGGCGGCGACACGCTGAAGTGGCTCTGGGAGCTCCACGACGGTCGCACGATCGAGACCGTCCTCATGGCGTACCCGGCGCGCGCGACCGTCTGCGTGTCGACGCAGGCGGGTTGCGCGATGGGCTGCGCGTTCTGCGCGACCGGCCAGGGGGGGTTCGGCCGGAACCTGACCACCGGCGAGATCGTCGAGCAGGTGGTCGCCGCGGTTCGTGCCTCGAGGCCGCGGCGCGTGTCGAACGTCGTCTTCATGGGGATGGGCGAGCCACTCGCGAATTACGACCGGACCTGGGCGGCGGTCCGGCGCCTCCACGCCGCCCTCGGCATCTCCGCGCGCCGCCTCACGATCTCGACCGTCGGGCTCGTGCCGGGGATCCGGAGGTTGGCCGAGGAGCCGCTCCCGGTCAACCTCGCGGTCTCGCTGCACGCGGCCAACGACGCGCTGCGCGACCGGCTCGTGCCGATGAACCGTCGGTACCCGCTCGAGGCGCTGGCCGAGGCCTGCGCCGCGTACGTCGCCAGGACCGGGCGGCGGTTGTCCCTCGAGTGGGCGCTCGTCGAGGGGACCAACGACCGGGCCTCGGACATGGCCGAGCTCGCCGACTTCGCCCGCCCGCTCGGCGCACACGTGAACCTCATCCCGCTCAACCCCACCCCGGGGTTCGCGTTGCGCGGCAGCTCTCCTGCCAGGGTCGCCGAGGCACGAGAGGAGCTCGAACGGCTGGGGGTGAACGCGACGGTCCGCTCGACCCGGGGCGCGCGGATCGACGCCGCATGCGGACAGCTCGCCGCTCGGGCCCGCGGCGGTGCAGCGCGCCGCCCGGGAGCGGCGCGCTCGGCTGTTGTGGGACCGGCGCCGGTCCGCTAGCATTAGCAGTCGTAAGGTTCGAGTGCCAACAATTGCGCAAGGAGGCCGCTTCGATGAAGCTCCACCCCCTCGATGACCGGATCGTCGTCCGGCCGGGCGAGTCCGAGGAGACCACCGCTTCTGGGCTGGTGATCCCCGACACCGCGAAGGAGAAGCCCCAGCAGGGCGAGGTCCTCGCCGTCGGCCCCGGGCGACGCGCCGAGAACACCGGGGAGATCATCCCCCTCGACGTGAAGGTCGGCGACACCGTCGTCTATTCGAAGTACGGCGGCACCGAGATCACCGTCGACGGCGAGGACCTGCTCATCCTCTCCGGGCGCGACGTCCTGGCCAAGCTGGACAAGTAGTCGACAAGTAGTCGAGTAGTAGCGACCATCCGCAAAGGGGGGCCGTGCCGACGCGACACGCGCGGCGCGGCCCTTCGCTCTTCGAGAGGTGCATCGCATGCCAAAGATCCTGAAGTACGACGAGGCCGCCCGCCGAAGCCTCGAAGCCGGCGTGAACAAGCTCGCCGACACGGTGAAGGTCACCTTGGGCCCGAAGGGCCGCAACGTGGTCATCGAGAAGAAGTTCGGCGCGCCGACCATCACGAACGACGGCGTGTCCATCGCCCGTGAGGTGGAGCTGGAGGACCCCTTCGAGAACATGGGCGCCCAGCTCGTCAAGGAGGTCGCGACCAAGACCAACGACGTCGCGGGCGATGGGACGACCACCGCGACCGTGCTCGCGCAGTCGCTCATCGCCGAAGGCCTCCGCAACGTCGCGGCCGGCGCGAGCCCCTCGGCCCTGAAGCGCGGCATCGAGCGCGCCGTGGCCGCCGCGGTGGCGGCGATCGCCGAGCAGTCCCGCGAGGTGGAAGGCCGCAGCGAGATCGCCCAGGTGGCCTCCATCTCTGCGGCCGACCAGTCGATCGGCGACGTGCTCGCGGAGGCGATCGACAAGGTCGGCAAGGACGGCACGGTCACCGTCGAGGAGTCCAACACCTTCGGGATGGAGCTCGAGCTCACCGAGGGCATGCAGTTCGACAAGGGCTTCCTCTCGCCGTACTTCGTCACCGACCCAGAGCGCCAGGAGGCGGTGCTCGAGGACCCCTACGTCCTGTTCTTCAACGGGAAGATCAGCGCCGTCCACGACCTCCTTCCCGTCTTGGAGAAGGTGATGAAGGCCGGCAAGCCGCTCCTCGTCGTGGCCGAGGACGTCGAGGGCGAGGCTCTCGCGACCCTCGTCGTGAACAAGATCCGCGGCACGTTCACGTCGGTCGCGGTGAAGGCGCCCGGCTTCGGCGAGCGGCGCAAGGCCATGCTCCAGGACATGGCGATCCTGACCGGCGGCCAGGTGATCTCAGAGGAGATCGGCCTCAAGCTCGAGAACGCGACGTTGGAGCTGCTGGGCCGGGCCCGCCGGGTCATCGTGACGAAGGACGACACCACGATCGTGGAGGGCGCCGGAGCCGAGGCCGACGTGAAGGGCCGCATCGCGCAGATCAAGCGTGAGATCGAGGAGACCGACTCCGACTGGGACCGCGAGAAGCTCCAGGAGCGCCTGGCCAAGCTGGCGGGCGGCGTCGCCGTCGTGAAGGTCGGGGCGGCGACCGAAGTGGAGCTGAAGGAGAAGAAGCACCGGATCGAGGACGCGCTCTCCGCGACCCGCGCGGCGATCGAGGAGGGCATCGTCGCCGGCGGGGGGACCGCGCTCCTGCGCAGCAGGGGTGCGGTCGAGAAGGTCGCGGCCGGGCTCGACGGCGACGAGGCGACCGGCGCGCGCATCGTGGCGAAGGCGCTCTCCGAGCCGCTTCGCTGGATCGCGGAGAACGCGGGCCTCGAGGGCACGGTCTTCGTGCGCCAGGTCGAGTCGGAGACCGGCAACACGGGGCTCAACGCTGCGACCGGCGAGATCGTCGACCTCGTGAAGGCCGGGATCGTCGACCCCGCGAAGGTGACCCGCTCCGCGCTGCAGAACGCCGCGTCCATCGCCGCGCTGCTGCTCACCACCGAGGCGCTCGTGGCCGACAAGCCCGAGAAGCCTCAGCCCGCCGCGGCGGGCGCAGGCGGCATGGGCGGTATGGGCGGCATGGGCGGGATGATGTAGCGCGGCGTGGTCCCGGCGTGATCCCCCGTCCGGCAGCGGTCGAGCCAGGCGGCCCGGCTCCGTGGACCCCGCGCCGGGGGATCGAGCTCGAGCAGGTGACGGCGGCGCTCGCCCGCGCGGGGCGTAGCCTCGCGGACGGGCCGCCGCCACCCGCCGGAGCCTCGGCGCCATGGTCTGCGAAAGTCTCGACGAGGCCCTCGGCGGTGCTCGTCGCCGTGTTCGAGGAAGATGGCGAGGCGCGCGTGGTGCTCACCCGGCGTTCGACACGGCTGCGCACGCACCGCGGGCAGGTGAGCTTCCCCGGCGGGCGCCTCGACCCCGGAGAGGACGCGCTCACTGCTGCGGTGCGCGAAGCCCGCGAGGAGATCGGCCTCGATCCCCGGCTCGTCCGGCCGGTCGGCTACCTGCGCCGGGCGTTCGCCTTCTCGACGGGCGCGCCGATCACGCCGGTGGTCGCGACGCTCGGTGCGCGCCCGGTCCTCGAGCCGAACCCGGCGGAGGTGGGCCGCGCCTTCGACGCGTCGCTCGCGGACCTCGCCGCGAGCTTCACCGAGGAGTGGTGGAGCGAGCCCGGCAGGCCCCGCTTCCCGATGTACTTCTTCTCGGTGGAGGGCGAGACCATCTGGGGCGCGACCGCCCGCATGCTGGTGGACCTGCTCACGACGGTGCTCGCCCGAAGCGACCGTGACGGCTGATCCCTCCGCCGACCTCGCCGGCGGAGCGGAGGCCGGCCGGTACAGTGGGACGACTGGGACCTCGGCGCAGACCTCTGGAGGGCAGTGGTGGCAGACATCGAGATCGGGATCTTCAAGTCCGGTCGCCGGGCGTACGGGTTCGACGACATCGCCATCGTGCCCAGCCGGCGGACCCGTGACCCCGAGGACGTCGACATCTCCTGGGAGATCGACGCGTACCACTTCGACCTGCCGCTCCTCGGCGCCGCGATGGACGGCGTCACGAGCCCGCGCACCGCGATCGAGCTCGGTCGCCTCGGCGGTCTCGGCGTCCTGAACCTCGAGGGGCTGTGGACGCGCTACGAGGATCCGGCCCCCCTGTTCGAGGAGATCCGCGAGCTCGACGACGACAAGGCCACGGCGCGCATGCAGCAGATGTACCAAGAGCCGGTCAAGGTCGAGCTCGTGACCGAGCGGATCCGCCAGGTCAAGGAGTCCGGTGTCGTGGCCGCCGCGTCGGTGACCCCGCAGCGGACCGAGGAGCTCGCCCCCGCCTGCCTCGCGGCCGAGCTCGACGTGCTCGTCATCCAAGGCACCGTCGTCTCCGCCGAGCACGTGTCGAAGACCGCAGAGCCGCTCAACCTGAAGCGCTTCATCCGGGAATTCGAGATCCCGGTGATCGTGGGAGGCTGCGCGTCGTACCAGGCGGGGCTGCACCTGATGCGCACCGGGGCGGTGGGCGTGCTCGTCGGGGTCGGCCCGGGCAACGCGTGCACGACGCGCGCGGTGCTCGGCCTCGGCGTGCCGCAGGCCACCGCGATCGCAGACGTCGCGGGTGCGAGGATGCGCCACCTCGACGAGACGGGTGTCTACGTGCACGTCATCGCGGACGGCGGCATGTCGAAGGGTGGCGACGTCGCCAAGGCGATCGCGTGCGGCGCCGATGCGGTGATGCTCGGCTCGCCGCTCTCGTCGGCCGTCGAGGCCCCCGCACGGGGCTTCCACTGGGGGATGGCCACCTTCCATCCCACGCTGCCGCGCGGCACCCGGGTGCGGACCGGGGTCCGCGGCACGCTCCAGGAGATCCTGCTCGGCCCCGCCCACGAGAACGACGGGCGGATGAACCTCTTCGGCGCCCTGCGCACCGCGATGGCCACCTGCGGCTACGAGACGGTGAAGGAGTTCCAGAAGGCCGAGGTCATGGTCGCCCCCGCCCTGCAGACCGAGGGCAAGCAGCTCCAGCGGTCCCAGGGCGTGGGCATGGGCCGCTGAGCACGGTCGCCGACCTCGTCGGCGACCTGAACCAGGCGCAGCGCGCCGCGGTGGAGCACCGCGGCGGGCCGCTGGTCGTCGTCGCGGGGGCGGGGTCGGGCAAGACGCGGGTCCTCACCCGGCGCATCGCGCACCTGCTGGCGACCGGCGACGCCGCGCCGTGGGAGATCCTCGCGATCACCTTCACGAACAAGGCGGCCGACGAGATGCGTCGACGCGTCGTGGAGCTGGTGGGGGCCGCAGCCGAGCGGATGTGGGTCTCGACGTTCCACTCGGCGTGCCTGCGCATGCTGCGCGTCCATGCCGGGCGCGTCGGCTACGACAGCGGCTTCAGCGTCTACGACGAGTCCGACTCGCGCCGGCTCGTCGAGCTGGTGGAAGACGAGCTCGGCATCGACACGAAGCGGTTCCCGCCGCGCTCGGTCGCGGCGATCATCTCGCAGGCGAAGGCGGAGCTCGTCGGCCCGGCCCGCTTCGCCGAGGACGCCTCCTTCGGCGCGGACCCCTTCCGCCGACGCGTCGGGGAGGTGTACGTCGCGTACCAGCGGCGGCTCGAAGCCGCGAACGCGATGGACTTCGACGACCTCCTCTTCCAGACCGCAGTGCTGCTCCGCTCCTGCGAGGACGTCCTCGAGGCGTACCGGCGCCGCTTCCGTCACGTCCTCGTCGACGAGTACCAGGACACGAACCGCGCGCAGCACGAGCTGGTCCTGCTCCTCGCAGGCGAGCACGGGAACGTGACGGTCGTCGGCGACTCGGACCAGTCCATCTACCGTTGGCGCGGCGCGCAGATCGCCAACATCTTGGAGTTCGAGGCCGCGTTCGGCGACGCCACGACGGTGCTCCTCGAGCAGAACTACCGCTCCACCCGGACGATCCTCGACGCGGCGAACGCGGTCATCTCGAACAACCTCGGCCGCAGGGACAAGGAGCTGTTCACCGAAGGCGAGAAGGGCGGGCCGATCTGCAGGTACCGGGCCGAGCACGAGCGCGACGAGGCGTCGTTCGTCGCCCACGAGATCCTGAGGCTGTGCGCCGCCGAGGGCCTCTCCTACGGGGACGTCGCCGTCTTCTACCGTACGAACGCGCAGAGCCGCGCGATCGAAGAGGAGCTCGTCCGCCAGGGCATCCCCTACAGGGTGGTGGGCGGCACCCGCTTCTACGACCGCAGGGAGGTACGCGACATCCTCGCCTACCTGCGCGTGCTCGCGAACCCCGACGACGAGATCTCCTTCCGCAGGATCGTGAACGTCCCCAAGCGCGGCATCGGCCAGACGTCCCTCGCCCGCCTTGCGGCCGCGGGTGCGCCGTCGGGCACGCCGGTCGGCCGGATGCTCGAGCACGCCGAGGCGGCCGGGCTGACCGGCAAGGCGCTCCGGGGCGCGCAGGCGCTCTCGGCGCTCCTCCGGGAGCTCCGGGAGGCGGCCGCGGAGGCGCCGCCGGGCGATCTCGTCGAGCTCGTCGCCAGGCGGTCCGGGTACCTCGACGAGCTGGTCGCAGAAGGGACGCACGAAGCCGAGGGCCGGATCGAGAACATCGCCGAGCTCGTCGGCGTGGCGAAGGAGTACGAGCGGCTCTCCGAGCTGCTCGAGACGGTCGCCCTCGTGTCCGACTCCGACGAGCTCCAAGACGACGGCACGCGCGTCTCCCTCATGACGCTGCACACGGCGAAGGGCCTCGAGTTCCCGGCGGTCTTCCTCGTCGGGATGGAAGAAGGCGTCTTCCCGCACTCACGCACCCTCTCCGAGCCGCTCGAGCTCGAAGAGGAGCGCAGGCTCTGCTACGTCGGCATCACGCGCGCGCGCCGGTTCCTCTACCTCACGCACGCCTGGTGCCGCACCGTCTGGGGGCGCACGATGCCGGGCCTGCCGAGCCGCTTCCTCGCCGAGGTGCCCGAACGGCTCGTGCGCGAGGCGGGCGCCGGCCGCACCTTCGGTGCGCTCGACGGCGCCGGCCGGCGGCCGGCTGCCCCGGCCGAGCGGTCGACCACCGGTGCTGAGGCGCTCGGCCTCGTGGCAGGCGATCGCGTCGTCCACGAGCGGTGGGGACCGGGCGTCGTCGTGAGCGCGCAGGGCGCAGGCGACCGTGCGCAGGCGACCGTGCGCTTCGCGTCGGTCGGCCCCAAGACGCTGCTCCTGTGCGTGTCGCCGCTGCGGCGCGCCGGCTGACGCGCCCTTGCCGGCGCGCCGGCTGACGCGCCGTTCCGGGGGAGCCGGCTGGCGGGGACGCGCGCCTGGCCGCCTATCATCGCCCTCGATGAAGCGCCCCTATCGCGTGGTGGTCGCGAAGCCCGGGCTCGACGGCCACGACAGGGGCGCCAAGGTCATCGCCCGGGCGCTGCGAGACGCGGGCTTCGAGGTCGTCTACACGGGGCTCCATCAGACGCCCGAGCAGGTCGTCCAAGCGGTGGTCCAAGAGGACGCCGACGCGCTCGGTCTGTCGCTCCTCTCGGGGGCCCATCTCACGATCGTCCCGAAGGTCATGGCGCAGCTCGCCGCCGCGGGCCGCAGTGACGTCCTGGTGATCGTCGGCGGGATCATCCCCGAGCGCGACGTCCCCGCGCTCGAGCGCGAGGGCGTTGCCGGGGTCTTCACGCCGGGCGCGCCGCTGCCGTCGATCGGCGCGTGGCTCGAGGAGGCGCTCGACCGGCGCGAAGCGCAGCAGGCCGTCTAGCAGCAGGCCGTCTAGTCGAAGGAAGGAGCCGGATGGACCTCTACGAGTACCAGGGCAAGCAGTACTTCGCACGCTACGGGATCCCGACGTCTGCAGGGGGGGTCGCGGACAGCGTCGAGGAGGCCGTCGTCCAGGCGCAGGCCGCCGGCTACCCGGTCGTGGTGAAGGCCCAGGTGAAGGTCGGCGGGCGGGGGAAGGCCGGCGGGATCAAGCTCGCCGCGGACGCCGAAGAGGTGCGCCGGCACGCCGGTGCGATCCTCGGCATGGACATCAAGGGCCATGTCGTGCACCGGCTGTGGGTCGAGCACGCGTCGGACATCGCGAAGGAGTACTACGCCAGCTTCACGCTCGACCGTCCGGCCAAGACGTACCTCGGGATGCTCTCCAAGGAGGGCGGCGTGGAGATCGAGGAGGTCGCCGCCACGAACCCCGGCGCGATCGCACGCATCCACGTCGACCCGGTGCGGGGCCTGGACCTCGCGACGGCGCGCCGGTGGGTCGACGACGCGGGGCTGGACGACGCTGCCCGCGTCCAGGCGGCCGACGTGCTCGTCGCCCTGTACCGCTGCTACGACGAGGGCGACTGCGACCTCGCCGAGGTCAACCCGCTGATCCTCACCGCCGACGGCCGTGTCCACGCGCTGGACGCGAAGGTCACCCTCGACGACAACGCACGGTTCCGCCATCCCGAGTGGGAGGAGTTCGAGGCGACCGAGACCGAGGACCCCCGGGAGCAGATGGCCAGGGAGAGGGGTCTCAACTACGTCGGTCTGTCGGGCGACGTCGGGATCATCGCGAACGGTGCGGGTCTCGCGATGAGCACGTGCGACGTGGTGAACCAGGTGGGGGGCTCGCCGGCCAACTTCCTCGACATCGGCGGGGGTGCCAACGCCGACGTCATGGCGGCCGCGCTGGAGGTGATCAACGCCGATCCGGCGGTGCGGACGATCTTCGTGAACATCTTCGGCGGTATCACCCGTGTCGACGAGGTGGCCAAGGGCGTGATCGAGGCGCTGGCCCGCGTCGACCTGCGCTCGCCGATCGTGCTGCGGCTGGACGGCACGAACGCCGAGGAGGGCCGGGCCCTCCTCCGGCCGCACCTGTCGGAGCGGCTCGTGGCCGAGCCGACGATGCTCGAGGCCGCGAAGAGGGCGGTGGCGATGGCCGTCATGCCAGGGGCGCGAGGGACAGAGGAGCGAGCGTGAGCATCTTCGTCGACGAGACGACGACCGTCGTCGTCCAGGGCGTGAGCCCGACCAGCCAGGGCCTCTACCACGGAAAGCGCAACCGTGCGTACGGCACGAAGGTCGTCGCGGGCACGAACCCGAGGCGCGGGGGGGAGGTGATCGAGGGGATCCCGGTGTTCGCCACCGTGGCCGAGGCCGTCGAGGCGACCGGTGCGACCGCGTCGTTCATCTCGGTGCCACCGCCGTTCGCCGCCGCGGCGATCCTGGAGGCCGCCGAGGCGGGCATCTCCTTCGTCGTCTGCATCACCGAGGGGATCCCGGCGCACGACGAGGCCCGCGCGTACAATCGGCTCGTCGAAGAGCACCCTGGCACCCGTCTGCTCGGTCCGAATTGCCCGGGCATCATCTCGCCGGGCAAGTGCAACATCGGGATCACTTCGGGGGACATCGCGCTCCCCGGAGGCCCAGTCGGGATCGTGAGCCGCTCGGGGACGCTCACCTACCAGGCCCTCCACGAGCTGTCCCAGAACGGGGTCGGCCAGACGACGTGCGTGGGCATCGGCGGCGACCCGGTGCCCGGGACGAACTTCATCGACTGCCTCGCGGCGTTCCAGGAGGACCCCGACACCAAGGCGGTGATGATGATCGGCGAGATCGGCGGCTCCGAGGAGGAGCGCGCGGCGGAGTTCATCGCCGAGCACGTCACGAAGCCGGTCGTCTGCTACGTCGCAGGCGTCACCGCGCCCCCCGGCCGCAGGATGGGCCACGCGGGCGCGATCATCTCGGGCTCCAGGGGCACCGCCCAGGCGAAGATGGAGGCGCTCTCGGCGGCGGGGGCCATCGTGGCGCAGAACCCGAGCGAGGCCGGCGAGCGCATGGTCGAGATCGTGAAGGAGCTGGGCTGAGGGCCCGGCGCGTCGGCGTGCTCGCCTCGGGCGCCGGGACGATCCTGCGCGCGCTGCTCGAGGCGGGCGTCCCGGTGTCCGTCGTCGTCGCGGACCGGCCCTGTCGCGCGCTCGAGCTCGCGTCGTGCGCGGGCGTGGAGGCGGCGCTCGTCGACCGTCGGGACTTCGGCGGCTTCGGGCCGGCGTTCGACCGGGACCGCTACACCGGGGCGCTCACCGAGGTGCTCGTCTCGCGCGAGATCCTCCTCGTCGCGATGGCCGGCTTCGGCACCGTGCTCACCGAGCGCGTCCACGAAGCCTTCCCCGGTCGCGTCCTGAACACGCATCCCTCGCTCCTCCCGGCGTTCCCCGGCTGGCACGCGGTCGCCGACGCGTTGGCGGCCGGGGTGGCGACGACGGGGTGCACCGTCCACGTGGCGACCGCGCAGGTCGACGCCGGCCCGGTGCTGGCGCGAGAGGAGGTGCCCGTGCACCCCGGCGACACGGTCGAGACCCTGCACGAGCGGATCAAGCAGGTGGAGCGCAGGCTCTACCCTGCCACCGTGCTCAGCGTGCTCGACGCGCTGGTGCCGGCGCCGAGCACGCCGAGCACGCCGAGCACGCCGAGCACGCCGAGCACGCCGAGCACGCCGAGCGCGCTGAGCACGCCGAGCACGGTGGCGCGCGCATGAGGGCGCTCCTCTCCGTGCACGACAAGACCGGGATCGTCGAGCTCGCGCGCGGGCTCAGAGCGCTCGGTTGGGAGCTCGTGGCGAGCGGCAACACCTCCAAGGCGCTCAGCGACGCGAAGGTCGAGCACGTCCAGGTCGCCGACGTCACCGGCGTCCCCGAGATGCTCGGCGGCCGCGTGAAGACGCTCCACCCGGCGATCCACGGCGGCATCCTCGCCGACAGGTCCGTCCCCGGCCACCTCGCAGACCTCGACGCGCAGGGCATCTCCCCGATCGACCTCGTCGTGTCGAACCTGTACCCGTTCATGGCCTCGCCGTCGATCGAGACGATCGACGTCGGCGGCCCGGCGATGGTGCGGGCGGCGGCGAAGAACCACGCCTACGTGGCGGTCCTCACCTCCCCCGCCGACTACCAGCCGGTGCTCCAGGAGCTGCAGGCCGCCGGCACGCTGTCCGCCGAGACGCGCCGACGGCTCGCGCGTGCTGCGTTCGCGCACACCGCGGCGTACGACGCGGCGATCGTGTCGTGGTTCGACGGCGACGACCCCCTCCCCCCGACCCTCCATCTCACCTACGAGCGCGCCGAGATCTGCCGTTACGGCGAGAACCCCCACCAGCGGGGCGCGCGCTACCGCTCGGGCCCCGGCTGGTGGGACGGCGTGGTGCAGCACGGAGGTACCGCGCTCTCCTACCTGAACGTCTTCGACGCGGACGCAGCCTGGCGTCTGGTCCACGAGGTCGCCGCGGACGCCGGGGGCCGTCCGGCCGCCGTCATCGTGAAGCACGCCAATCCGTGCGGCGCGGCGGTCGGCGGCGACCTCCTCAGCGCGTACGCCCGGGCCCTCGAAGGCGACCCCGTCTCGGCGTTCGGCGGCGTGGTGGCGCTCTCGGGCGAGGTCGCCGACGACGTGGCCGAGGAGGTGGCACGAGGGCCGCAGGCCGACGTCATCGTCGCGGGCGGCTACACGCCCGGCGCGATCGAGCGGCTCGCCGAGCGCCGCAAGGCCACCCGCCTTCTGTCGGCGCCCGCGCCGGAGGCCCCCGGGCGCCAGCTGCGCACGCTCGGCGCGGCGGCCCTCGTCCAGGATCCCGACGAGCTCGCGGTCCTGCCCGGCGGCTGGCAGGTGGCGAGCGCGCGCGTGCCCACCGAGGCCGAGTGGGCGGACCTCGCCCTCGCCTGGCGCCTGTGCGCGCGCACCTCCTCCAACGCGATCGTCGTCGCCACCGGGGGGCAGGTGGTCGGCGTGGGGGCGGGGCAGCAGTCGCGCGTGGTCGCGGCGGAGCTCGCGGTCGCCAAGGCCGGGGCACGCGCGGCCGGTGCGGCGGCGGCGAGCGACGGGTTCTTCCCGTTCCCCGACGGCCTCGAGGTGCTCGCGCGGGCCGGCGTCAGCGCGGTCGTGCAGCCCGGGGGCTCGGTGCGCGACGGCGAGGTGCTCGCGGCCGCGGACGCGGCGGGCGTCGCGATGGTGCTCACCGGCGAACGCCACTTTCGGCATTGACCGCGCGCCTCCTCGACGGAGAGCGCGTCGCGGCGCAGGTCCGCG
>JAJYXS010000125.1 GCA_021801615.1 Actinomycetes bacterium | reverse complement strand
CGAAGACCGACAACCCGATCTCTCGTGGCGCCCCGCCGCCTCGCGGCACCCGGCGTCGCTCAGCCCCTCAGGGCGCGTAGCTGCTCTCCCGGCGGGAACCGCCCACCATCCAGGCCGCAGGAAACGCAACACCGAGACCATCGACAAGGAACTGCCTGGTCACGGGTGTCCCGACCGTCACTCCTGGAGCGCCGCACCCTAGTCACACCACGACCCCTGCGCATCGCGGTCTTTTCGCGTTGCCGCGCCTGGCGGCGGGCCCCGCCGCGACGAACGGCCCGCCGAGGGGCCGTTCGTCGCCGAGTCACAGCCAAATGTAAAGATGGGCAGGCCTGAAACATGAAGACCTCTCATTGATCGGAATCTCGCTCGGTCGTGCTCACAACGGATCGTCCATTGACACCGCCGCTCGGTGGTCGTCGAGCGTTGCCCGAGCGATGTCCAAACAAGCGCCGCCGCTAACACCCCTCGCCGGCCTCTCGGCGAGATGGCGGCCCCCCTCGTGCCACGGCGTGCAGCGCCGTGTAGCAGGCACCCAGGGAGTGGTAGTCCGGCTCAAGGGGATCACCGACGACGGACCGGCCAGAGCTGTTCGAACTGTCGAGGCGCTTCCGCCACGCGCCTTCGCTGGTCACGAAGCTTTCGAGCACATAAGACCAGATACGGCCATAGTCATCGAGGAAGCGCCGCTCCCCCGTTGTGTCCGCGAGCCGAGCCGCCGCGGCGATTCCCTCGGCCTGAGGCCAGTGGTGCTTGTCGACGTCCATCACCTCGAGGTTCCGGTCGAGGGTATAGACGAAGCCCCCGAAGCGCTCGTCCCACGCGCGCGACCAAGCGGCCACGTAGAGCGCCCTCGCCCTCTCACGCAGCCGTGCAGCGTCCTCGGGCCCGGCGGTGGCCCCGAGGGCGAGGAAGAGCTTCGCCCACTCGAGCCAGTGCCCGGGCACAAAGCCCGACGGGTGATACATCGCCGTGGTGCCATCCCAGGTCCACAGCCAGTCCGGGTGCCAGCTCGAATCGTAGTGCTCCCAGACGAGACCGCCGGTCGAATCCATGAGCTCGCCCACCGCTGATGCGATCTCCTGGGCTCGATGGAGCAGAGCGTAATCTCCGATCGCCTCGAAGGCTTCGAGATACGCCTCGCACATGTGCATGTTGGCGTTCTGGCCACGGTAGGCGGGCACGAAGGACCAGTCCGGCGAGGCCTCTTCGACGAGCAGCGGATGCCCGCGGTCCCCGAGGTGCGTCTCGATCGTCTCGACGATGTTGGCAACCGTGTCGCTGCTCGCCAGTCCGGCTGCTACCGCAGCGCTCGTCCCCAAGAGGGCGAAGGCCTGGGCGTAGGTAACCTTGCGGGTCCTGGGCTCCCCGTTGTCCCGGGCATCGAGATCCCAGAAGAAGCCCCCGTGCACGCTGTCCCAGGCTTCCTGGAGCTGTGTCAGGCACCGCTCGGCGGCCTCGCCGCAGCACTCGAAGCCCAGATGGAGCCCGGTAGCGAACATGTAGAGAAACCGTGCCGTCGAAATCGTCGTAACCGGCGCGGGAATGCTCCGCCCGGTGGTGTCTCGGGCACTGACGTAGCGGCCGAGCCGTCGATCAAAGCCCGCCTCCGACCAGAACTCGAGCATCGCCCGGATCCTCGCGAGCAAGAACTCGCTCGACGCGAAGCTCGCCGCCTCGTCGTCAGAGCTGGCCATCGTCGCTCCATCGGAGCATGCGGCGAGCTTTCGAGCAGTCGAAGAATCCTGCCGTTCCGACAAGTGGCCTGATGATCGGGACGTCGGGGTAGAACTTGGCGGCAAGGGCCTCCGATGGCTCATCGGAGATGGTTCGGGAGGCGACCACGTAGAAGACCTCGTGCCCGCGCCAGGTTGCCTCGAGTGCACCGATCACTACCCGGCTGATGTTGGCAAAGGTGATATAGCCCCAGAGGTGCTTGCGGACCATGTCGCTCATCTCCGACGCAGCTCTGACGGCGAAGCCTCGATCGGGGACCGAAAAGTGGAGGCGGAGGCTCGCGATGGACAGCTGCGGATTGCACCTCGCCGTCGCCGCGGCCTCCTGTTCGCCGATCCACTTCGACAAGCCGTACGGATCCTCCACATAGCTGGGGTGCTCCTCGTCCAAGGGGAATCGGTCATAGCGCGGGCGCCTGCTGTACGCACCGCCGATGGCGTTGACGCTCGACGCTATGCACACGTGGTCGACGCCCTCTCGGACGGCCACCTTCAAGGCGGTGTGGGTGCCGAGGACGTTGGTGCGGTAGACGAGCTCCTCGTCAAAGCGCAGAGGCGATGGCAGCCCGGCGAGGTGGACGAGGCTCGTGGCACCCGCCAGGGACCGGGCGAGCTCCGAGGCGTCGGTGACGTCGGCTTGCATGAACGACACGCCGGGCGGGAGGCTCCCCGCCCACGCGACCCTGTCCACGGCGACGACCTCGTAGCCCGCCTGGACGAGGGCGGGCACCAGCGCCGACCCGACGCGCCCGCACGCTCCCGTGACGGCCACCTTAGGCAGTCGAGTACCCCGGGGATGAGACTCCCCCCGCCGACGCGAGACCTCAGGCATCGGTTGTCGTTCCCGGCTCGGTGGTGACCGAAGTGCCGCGCCCGAGGTTCGTCCCGAGAGAGCCCCCAGGAGAGCGCGCCTCAAGCGGCGGGGCGCCGACCTCGGCGGCGAGGTCGTTGAGCTTCCGCAAGAGGGAGCCGGCGACGGTCATCCCTTCTCGTCGCCGTTGCGCGGCGACCTTCCAGGAATGCTCGCCCGGGATGAGCACCGGCTCTCCCTCGCGCGCGGGCGTACTCGACTTCATCGAGTCGATGATCCGCTCGACCGCGGCCTCGAAGGTGCCCGAGCCCACCAGCGAGGTGGCGTTGATTGCCAGCGCGATCTGCCCGATGCGCCATGAGTCGAGCTCCTCGGACTCGCCACGCAGGAACGGACTGTCCACCTCGGCAGCCAGCACACCTCCCGCGAGCCCACAGACGAGGACTTCGTTGACAAGGGCGAGGCCATAGCCCTTGTGTCCACTGAAGGGCACGAGACTCCCGAGCAGGGCTCGGTGGGGATCGGTTGTCGGCGCCCCTTCGGCGTCGAGCGCCCAGCTCTCGGGGATAGCCTCGTTGGCGGCTGCTGCTTGGCGGATCTTTCGGCGTGCGGCGACGGAGCACCCCGCGTCGAACACCAGCGGGAAGCCGCCGCCGGTCGGCATGGCCCACGCGAACGGGCTCGTGCCGAGGCGCGGCTCGCGTCCACCCCAGGGGGCCATGACTGCCGGGCCCCCGCTCGTGACATACCCAACCATGCCGCTGGCCACGGCTCGTCGCGCGGCGAAGGACAGCATCCCAGCGTGGTTGCTGTTCCTCACGGCGACCAAACCGATGCCTAGGCTCCCAGCGATCTCTACCGCCCTGTCCATCGCTCGGGCAAGGACGACGTGCCCGAGCCCGTTCCCACCGTCGACGACGCACGCCGCCCCCGTCGATCCGAGAACCTCGAGGTGCGGCCGGGCGGAGATGGCCCCAGATGCAATCCCGCCGACGTAGGCCGGCACGAGGCTCAGCCCATGACTGCTCTTTCCGGATAGCTCGGCCTCGAGGATGCCGCCGACGAAGTAGTCGAGGTCTCGTCCGCCAACTCCGACTGCAGCTCCGAGCCCCTCGAGGAACCGTCGCAAGTGCCCTTCTTCGACCACTAGGTCGCCCGCGGCCCTGCTCATCGGCACGAGTGCTCGATCGCACCATCAGCAGCGTCGGTCACGTCGAGTCGCTTGTGCAGTGGCCGGGGCGCGGCGGCGAGCAAGGCCTGGGTGTAGGGATGCTCAGGTCGCTCGCCAACGGTCTCGGCATCCCCGTACTCGACGAGTCTCCCTTGCTTCAAGACGGCGATCTCGTCTGACATGTAGCGGACCACGGCTAAGTCGTGCGAGACGAACAGGTAGGTGAGCGACAGCTCGCGCTGGAGATCGCGCAGCAGATTGAGGATCTGGGCTTGCACGGAGAGGTCGAGAGCGCTGACGGGTTCGTCGCAGACCACAAGCTTCGGCTCGACGATGAGCGCCCGGGCGATCGCGATCCGCTGCCGCTGCCCCCCAGAGAACTGCGCCGGGTAGCGCCGTGCCGCGCTCGGGTCCATGCCGACCTTAGTGAGGATGGAGAACACCGCCCCCGCCAGCTCGGCCCGCTTCAGCCTGCGGTGTGCCATGAGCGGCTCGGCGAGGGTCTGGCCCACGGTGCGCGCTGGGTTGAGCGAGCTGTAGGGGTCCTGAAACACCATCTGTATGGACGCGCTCAGCTCGCGCCGCCGCGCCCGGCTCGAGTGGGCGAGCGGCTCGCCACAAAAGAGGATCTCTCCGCCCTCGACACCCACGAGGCCCACGATCGCCTTGCCGATCGTCGTCTTGCCCGAGCCGGACTCGCCGACGAGCCCGAGCGTGCGGCCCAGGCGGATCTCGAAGGAGACATCCTTCACCACCTGGTCAGGAGCCTTCCACAGGCCCCGGCGGTAGCTCACCGACAGCCCCTCAACCTCGAGCACCGGCGAGGGGGCATCGATAACGCCGCTCACGCTGGCCTTTCCAAGACAAGTCGCTCGTGCTGGATACATCGGACTGCATGCCCCGCTCCGACGCGCTGCTCGGCAATTGGCGCATCGATGCACGCCTGGATCGCGTAGGGGCACCGCGGGGCAAAGTGGCAGCCCTCTGGCCACTGGCCGATCTCGGGGACGGAGCCGGGCAGGGCGCGCAGGCGGTCAGCACGGGAGACGAGGTGAGGGTCCGAGGCGAGCAAGCCGGCCGTGTAGGGGTGCCTCGGTGCTGTGAACACGTCAACGGTCGTCCCCATCTCCACGACCTGACCGGCGTACATGACGACGACACGGTCGCAGAGGTTGGCGACAAGGCCCCAGTTGTGGGAGATCAAGATGATCGACAGGCCAAGCTCATCCTGGAGCGAGCGCAGCAGCGCGATGATTTCCGCCTGGGTCGTCACGTCCAGCGCCGTCGTCGGCTCGTCGGCGACGAGCAGCTTCGGTCGGCCTGCCAGCGACGCGGCGATGGCGACTCGCTGGGCCATGCCTCCCGACAGCTCGTGGGGGTAGCGACGGTAGACGCGGGAGGGGTCCGGGAGACGAACCATATCGAGGAGTTCCAAGGTAACACTGCGGGCCTCGGCGCGAGACAGTCCCCGGTGGCGGCGGACGACCTCGGCGACTTGTGAGCCGACGGTGAAGTTTGGGTCAAGGCTCGCCACTGGCTCCTGGGAGATGAGGCCGATCTTCGAGCCCCTCGTCCTCGAGAGCTCCTTCTCCCCGTAGTGGTGCAGCGCCTCGCCATCAAAGAGGATCGAGCCGGCCCGCCGGCGCGCCCCCGAGGGGAGCAGACCGAGCAGGGCCGAGACGGTCATCGTCTTGCCGCAGCCTGACTCGCCCACCATGCCGAGCGCTCCCCGCTTCTCCAGCTCGAAGCTCACGTTCTCGACCACGGGGATCTCGGCGCGCCGGCTCTCGAGGACCACCGCGAGGCCGGCCACCTCGAGAAGCGCCGGCGTCCGGACGGCAGCCTCACCTGACGTCGGATCCTCTTCTGCCGCACGGGACGGTGCGACCACCGCCGGCGCCGCCTGGTGCCGCTCGCGCGTCCTGCCGAGCGCCACGACCCCCCCGGGCGCCCATCGCTCGGCGTAGACGTCGCGAACTCTGTCCCCGAGCAGACCAAGCGCGGTGATCGTCAAGGCGATGATGGCACCGGGGGGGACGATCATCCAGGGGTCCCGGACGATGAACTGCGCCGCCTCGGCGATCATACTGCCCCAGCTCGGCGCGGGCGGGTGCGTGGCGAGGCCCAGAAACTCTAGGCCCGTCTGGAAGAGAAGAGCAAGGCTGGAGAAAAGGGAGGCCTGGACAATGATCGGCCCGGCGATCCGCGGGAGGACATGGCGAACGGTGATCCGTCCCCACGACAGCCCCGACACTCGGGCTGCGGCGACATACTGTTCGTTCTTCACGGCGATCGTCGAGCCGCGCACGATGCGGGTGAGACCGAAGCTCCCGAGCACACCGACGGCTAGCATGGCAGCGGTCTCGTTCTGGCTGTAGATCGAGAGGATGGCGAGGACGACGACGATCTGGGGCGTCGAGTAGGACAGGTCCGCCACCCACATCACCAAACTGTCGAGTGCTCCGCCGACGAACCCGGACACGAGGCCGAGCGGCACGCCGAGGGCGAGGAAGACGGCCAGCGCCTCCCCGACGCCAAGCAGGGTGGTGCGGGCCCCGTAGACCATCCTGCTCAGCAGGTCGCGACCGAGGTCGTCGGTTCCGAGGGGGAACGAAGCGGAGCCCGGCCCTTGGAACAGGTGCGGGTAGTACTCGACGATGGGATTGTGCAGGGGCAACACCGGGGCGGCCAGGGCGGCCACGACGACGAGCGCCAGGAACCCAACGGAGAAAGCGGCCCCTGGGTGCCAGAGGAACCGCACGAGCGTGCTCCGCTCCCGCACCGACACCGCAGTCCCGGCGCGTAACTCGACTGCCACGGCCACGGTCTCCTACCTTCCCGAGCGGATCCGAGGATTAAGCCACGCCGTGAGGAGGTCGGCCGCGGTGAACACCACGACGACGATGAGGGTGAAATAGAGGCTCGCCCCGTCGATGACGCGCAGGTCGTGCTGGCTCGTCGCGAGAACGACCTCCGACCCGAGCCCAGGAAGGGCGAACACGGTCTCCACCACGGCAGTGCCAAGGAGCAGGCTGACCACGTAGAGGCCCATCAAGGTGACGACGTTGGGCAGGGCCGCCCGCATCGCATGCTTGAGGACGATGCTCCGGCTGGCCAAGCCCCAAGCCCGCAGGGAGCGGATGAACTCCCTGCTCAACACGTCGAGCATCGCGTCGCGCGTCTGCTTGGCTACGAGAGCCACCCCTCCGACTCCGAGAGTAAATACCGGGAGGACGAGCGAGCGCGCCCACCCGCCCAGCGAAGAACCAATGCTGACGTAGCCGACCGCAGGAAGCCACCGGAGCTTGACGGCGACGAGGAGCACGAGAAGATAGCCGAGCCAGAAGGTCGGAATGGCAAGGCCGCCGAGCGAGACGACATCAACGATCCTGCCGAGCACCCCGCCCCGCAGCGCGCTGATAACCCCGAAGGTTATCCCGATGACGGCAGACATTACGAGGGCTCCTCCGATGAGCCACAGGGTGACAGCTAGATGGCTGTTGAGCGTCGTCGCTACCGGCACCCCGGTCACCGCCGAGTTCCCGAGATGCCCATGGATCACGCCATCGAGCCAGTGCCAGTACTGGACGTAGAAAGGCAGGTTCAACCCGAGCCGCTTGCTCAAGGCCGCGACTTGCTGAGGATCCGCCGAGGTTCCGAGGATGGCGAGCGCCTCGTTACCCGGGGTCAGCGCCTCGAGAAGAAACGTCAAAAAGGTGACTCCCAAGAGGAGCGGGACCGAAAGCAGCAGTCGGCGACCGACGGATCTAAGCACCGCCCACCTCTTCGCGCGTCTCGGTCATGGCCGCACGACCGTTCCGTCAGCTCGGCGGATCTCTGGCCACGAGCCGTTGAGAGCGTGGTCGGGATAGGGATGTTCTGCCGCTCGGTCCTCGTCGATGTCAATGCCGAGGCCCGGCAGTCCGTTCGGCCAGAGCGAGCCATCGCGTATCTCCGGACACCCGGGAAACACCTCCTGCAATACGTCGCTGAACTCGTACATCTCTTGGACCCCGAAGTTCGGGGTGGAAAGATCGAGCTGGAGGTTCGCGGCGTGCCCGACCGGCGACACGTCGGCCGGGCCGTGCCAGGCGGTCCGGATGCCGAAGAACTCGGCGAGAGCGGCAAGCTTGCGCGCCGGCGTGATCCCGCCGATGGTCGACACGTGCGCCCGGATGAAGTCCGTCAACCTCCCCACGATGGGGGGAACGTACTCGTGAGGGCCCGAGTGGAGTTCGCCGATCGCGAGAGGCACGCTCGAGTGCAAGCGCACCATCGCTAGGTATTCCTGGTCCTCTGGGGCAAAGAGATCTTCGAGAAAAAAGAGCTGGTAGCTCTCCAGGGCCTTTGCGAGCTGGACGGCCATCGGAGGGGGGACTCGCTCGTGCACGTCGTGCAGCAACTCGACTTCCGCGCCGAAGCGATGTCGAAGCTCCTCGAAGAGCTTCGGGACGATCGCGCAGTACCGGCGCGGCTCCCAGCGTGCCTGGTCCAAGGCCAGCCGGTAGAACGCAGACGCCGCATTGCTGTCGGCGTCCTTCCTGCCGACGCCATAAGCGGCATAGCCGGGGACCTCGACCTGGCAGCGGACGTGGCGGAAGCCCTTCTCGATGTACCTCTCGACGTTGTCGGCGACCTCTTGGGGGTCACGACCATTGGCGTGCACGTAAGCGGCAGCCGCCTCCCTGCACCTGCCCCCGAGGAGTTCGTACACGGGCAGACCGGCACGCTTGCCCTTGATGTCCCACAGAGCTTGGTCGACTCCGGAAAGGGCGTTGTTCAGGACAGGCCCATTCCGCCAGTACGAGCTCAGCTGGGCAGCGTGCCAGATGTCCTCGATGTCGCTCGGGTCACGGCCGATCAGGAAGGGCTTCAAGTACTCCTCGACCGCCGTGACGACGGTGAGCGGGCGCTGGGTGAACGTGGCACAGCCGAGCCCATACAGCCCGTCCTCACTCGTCTCCACCTTGACGACGACGAGGCGAATTCCCTCGGGCGCCGTGCAGATCGCACGGACGTTCGTGATCCGAAGTGCACTCCCGCCAAGGGGCTGCCATGCGGGCGGCACGAACGAAGCCCTTCCGGCCTGTTCCTCAACCACCATTGCTTCCTTTCCCTGGCAGCACCTCTTTGCCGCGCATGCGCTGACCTGTCGACCGGCCGGGTGCGTCTTCCATCGCGAGGGCCGCCCAAGGTGTCGCCGCGCGCCCGGTCACTCCGGGGCGCACGGCAAAGATGGCGCCAGCGAGAGGCTCGAGGCGCAGGGCCTCGGCCCGGAGTCCTCGGCGCGCCGTCGTGATGAACAACGTCGCCGCGTCTCGATCACCGAACGCGCAGCTCGTGACGAGCGAAACCGGCAGCTCCACCCTTGTGTCGAGGACTCCCGAAGGCGTGTAGCGCAGCACGGCGCCCCCGCCCCACAGGGCCACCCAGACGCAGCCCTCGTCGTCGACGCAGAGCCCGTCAGGAACGGCACCGTCCAGGAGGTGGATCGCGGCGCGAGGCCCGCGTGACACGATCTCACCGCTGTCGACATCGTAGTCGAACACCTCGATCCACGGGTTCGCCGAGTCCGCGAACCACATCGCCCTCCCGTCTGGGCTCCAGCCGAGGCCGTTCGACACGGTGAGGCCCCGGCGGACCGGCGTCGCCACCGGGCCCGGATCGAGCCGGTAGAGCGTTCCCGCGCCGGCGGCCTTGTCGTAGGCCATCGAGCCGGCCCAGGCCCGGCCTGCAGGATCGCACTTGGCATCATTGAAACGGAGCATGGGCTGATCACCGTGGACGGACAGGACGGTCGTCAGCTTTCCGCTCTCGGCGAGCTCGCGAAACCCCACCGCGTCGGCCAGCAGCCAGCCACCTCGTGAGGACGGTAGCGCCGCCCCCACGTAGGAGCCGACGTCGTAGGTCTTAGGCTCACCAGCCGTGGGGAGCAGGTGCACCCGACCGACCGGAAGATCGACCCACACCAGCGCGTCATGGCGCGAGTCCCACAGGGGGGCTTCACCGACCTCAGCAGTGACGCCGTTCACCACAACTGTGGCTAGGGTTCGTGTCAACTGCACAACCTTTCGAGCTCATAAGGCTTTGGGCCTCGTCTCGAGCCGCAAGGGCGCCAACGGCCACTTGCGGCTCGAGCCGAGGGCTACTCCGGCGTCGCCTAAGCGCTCCGGCTTACTCGTACCAAACCGCGGGATCCGGGGCGAAGCTGACCGACGACATCCCGATTCCATGCAGGGACTTCTGAGCGAAGAACACCCGGCTGCCGCTGCTTACCGGCACGAACCAGGCGAGCTTCACCACCTCGCACTCCGCTGCCGTCCAGTCCTTGGCAGCCGCGCTCTTCGTCGTCGCCGACATGGCCCTGTGGATGAGCGCCGTCAGCGCGCTGTTCACCGTCTTGTACGGGTTGAACAGCCCGGCGTTCTGGGCGAGAAGCTGGCCCTGCTCGATGTACAGCGGTTGCCCGTCGTAGCCGCCGGCGAGCGAAGGGAGCTGGGCGCTCTTCCAGGGACCGAGCATCTGGACGAGGCTCGGGTACGTCTTGATGTTGACCGTCACCCCAATCGCGGACCAGTCGCTCGCGAGCGCCTGCGCGATCTGGGCCCCGTCGTTCCATGCATCCGACGCCCCCATTGTCAGTGTGAACCCCTTCGGATAGCCCGCCTCGGCAAGCAGCTTCTTCGCCTTCGCCACGTTGTAGCTGTAGTAGCTGTTGCAGCCGGGAGCATAGCCGTCGCCGACGTAGCCGGGAAGTGACACCTCGTCGCTCGGCTTGCCGAAGCTGCCGAAGATCGTCGCGGTGATAGCGGGCCGGTTCGTTGCATAGTTGAGCGCTTGGCGGACAAGGAGGCTCCGCAATGGGCCACTGTTCCGGTCGAACAAGAAGCCACCGAACCACGTCGAGAGCGCCGAGTAGACGGAGAGGCCGTCTGCCTTCGCCTCGGGGGCGCTCGTGAACGCGCCGTCAGCGAACGCGATCTGACCTGTCCGTAAGGCGTTGAACGATGTGGAGAGGTCCGGAATGACCTTGATCACGAACCGCTGGAAGTGGATGGCCGACTGGTCGTAGTAGTAGCGGTTCGGGACGTAGGTGTAGGTGTCCCCCGGGGTCGTCGCCGACTGGTCGAGCACGTAGGGACCCGCGCCGTCCGTCTCGGTCGCTAGGGCGGACTCACTGGACGCACTTGCCAGAGCCTTCGGACTGACGATGTCCCCGACGGGCATCCGCTGGGTCATGATCAGTGGCACGTCCGGATCTGGTCCGGTGAGGTTGATCTGCACGCTGAGCGGTCCCGTGGCGACGACGGACTTGATCACGTTGGCATAGATGTCGATGGGTCCGTTCGCCTGCTTCACCGCCTCGATGGACCTCACTACCGCTTGGGCCGTGAGGGGCGAGCCGTCGCTGAAGCGGACACCTCGCCGCAGCTGCAGGTCGAAGGCTGTCAGGTTATTGTTGTAGTGCCACGACGTCGCAAGCCCCGGCTGATAGCTTCCGTTGGGTGCGAGGTAAATGAGCGGCTCGTATGCTAGGTCGTTGTAGTACAGCTCGTCGGGGTTGTTGCCGTTGAGCAGCGGGTTCAAGCTGACTGGCGCCTGCACCGCGGCGATCGTCAATGTCCCCCCGCGTGCGGCGTGGTGGACTCTGGCCGCCGAGGCCTGCGCACCGGTCAAACCGGCGAGCACGACGCACGCCGACAGCGCGACTTTGCCGCGGCTCAGTCGAGTGATACGCATGTCTCCCTCCTTGGTGTGGTACTCCCCTGTGGTGCCTTGCGTTGTTGCAGCTGTGCTGTTCGCGAGCGCGTGCGCCCGCCTGATCCCAGGACTCCTGAATCCGGGCGGGCTCAACCACTTCTCCCCCCTAGGACCTCCTTTCCTCGGTCGTGGCGTTAAAGCGACTCGCGGAGGACGCGCACAACATTTCCGAAGCAAATGGCTGCCACTGCCTTCTCCGAAACGCCTCGGGCCGCTAGCGCGTCGACAAGACACGGGAGATCGTTAAGGTCTCTCACCTGAGGCAGGTGGAGCGAGGTCATCTCGATGTTCGCGGCGCCGAGGAACCGCTGCTCGACCGCATCGCTCCCCGCCATGATGTTGAGCCCCAGCGCGGGGACGTTCTCGCCAGCGACTTCGCAGACATGGATGATGTGGTCGATGAAGTCGTCAAGGCCAACGTCAGCGCGCCCGACATGGGCCGGGTAGGTGGTTAGGCCGACGACGCCACCTCGGGCACCGATCTCGCGGATGACGTCGTCTGGTAGGTTTCGGACATGTGGGTACACACCAGCGGCGTTCGAGTGCGAAGCAATGAGGGGTCGCCCGGACACCTCGAGGACCTCGCGAACCGTCCGCTCGGAGGACTGGCTGACATCGATGATCATATTCAGCTCGTCGAGCTTGGCAATTAGGCGACGTCCGAAACTCGTCAGTCCCGCATTGCGGCTCTCGCCGACGCCGTCACCGACCTGGTTCGCGCGAAACCATGTGAGGCAGACCGATCGCAGCCCGAGGTGATATAGGTTTTCGAGCGTCGACAGCTCGTAGCCGACAGGTCCCGCGCCCTCGATGGTGAGCACGATTCCCCACTTTTCCTTGCGCAGGACGAGTTCGAGATCCGCGAGAGACCCCACAACGACAAAGTCGTCGGGTAGGGCCGACCACAGGATCCCCATGCGCCGGTAGGTCCCCGCCGTACCGTCGACATTGCCCGAGAAGCGCTCTGCGTCACCACCGACGGTGTAGAACTGAAGCGCGACGTCGGCCGCGCGCATGCGACCTCCGTAAAGTTGCTCAAACGCCTCTCGTGCCGGCGCAGCACCGCTCTCGACCGCGACTGCTACCTCCAGGCTTCGATCGTCATGAATGTTGGCGAACACCGTGCCCCCTGTCGAGCAGATACCCGGGCGGCTCAAAACTCGCCGGGGACAAGCTGTCCGTATGGACCTTGTCTCCGTGACCCGGATAGACAGCCGTGGCGACCTCTCTCAGACGTCGCATGCTCGCGTACCAGTCGGCGATCGAGACATGGATTCCGCAGGGGATCTGATCGGCCCAGTTCCTCACCGTCGGGACGGTGTCGCCTGCAAGAGCGGCTAGCTCACCGCCGTGCTCCCTCACGAGGACGCACTGACTGCCAGGGCTGTGCCCGGGGGTGTGGATGAGGCGGATGCCGCCGGCGAGAACCGAGTCGCCATCGAGGAGGTGGAGCTCACGGCCAGCCCAGGGCGGCATATGGTCTTTTCCCGACCGCAAGTGGTCATAGCCTCGCCGGTGCAGCGGGAGGGGAGAAACGGCATAGGCGAGCTCGGCCCGCTGGACGAAGACCGGGACAGCCGGATCGAGGGCATCGAGGTTACCGGCATGGTCCCAGTGGAGGTGTGTGAGAATGACACCGTCGAGGGATTCGGCTCCCTGCTCCAATAGCACTTGGACAAGGTCCCGGCGCGAGCCAGGGACGAGCGCGCGATGCCACTGCCTGCAGTAGTCCTCATCCGGTGCGCCGGTATCAACGAGGTAGCGGTAGCCACCGGCGTCGACGAGGTACGCCTTGACCGGCACTCGATCAATCGTGCCCATGTCGGTCAGGTAGCAGTTCAGGGAGCGATCGACGTCAAGCTCCGCGAGCTGGAGCTGAGTGACCTTAGCCGTGGAGGAGTGCAACACAGCGCCCTACAGAGTGCTGCCCAGGCGGGCGAGCGCGAACTCGCGGTGGCCCAGTGACTCGGACTTCGTCTCGGCACCGCTCGCTACCTCGATGATCCTCTCGGCGATGCGGGCCCCGACCTCCTCGATGGTCTCCTCACCGGCGGCAATGGTCCCCGCGTTGAGGTCCATGTCATCGTCCATCCGGTTGAAGGTCATGCTGTTGCTGCAGATCTTCAGGACCGGCGCGAGCGCATTTCCGACTGGACTTCCCCGCCCAGTGGTAAAGGCGATGACCTGTGCTCCGCTGCAAGCCTCGGCCGAGATCGTCACAACGTCGATTCCGGGGGCATCTAGGATCCAGGCGCCAGGGCCCGAAGGACGTTCACACATTTCGAGGAAGCCCCGGAAGTCCCGGCTCCCCGCCTTGATCGTCGCGCCATACGACTTCTCGACGAGCGTCGTCAGGCCACCTTCTACGTTCCCTGGGCTCATCTCACCCTCGGACATGATCTCCCCAAGCTCGACCGCCTCCTCCCAGACCCGGTCGAGCGCGGAGCCCAGCCGGTTCCGATCGTCACTGCTCGGCAGCCTGCCGAGCAGCACGGGCTCGCTCCCGAAGAGCCCTGGGGTCTCGGACAAGAGCACTCCTGCCCCCGCATCGAGAAGCAGGTCGCAGGCGGCACCGAGCGCAGGGTTGGCGGTAAGACCGGACAGGCCGTCAGAGCCACCGCACTTCGTGCCGAGGAGAAGGTCAGAGATCGGCACCGGTACGCGCTCAACCTGGCGCAAGCTTGCCCATATTTCCCCCATTGCCTCGATCCCCTCGGCGATCGCTCGACGAGTACCCCCAGAGGCCTGGATCCCTATGCTCTTCACCTTCTTGTCCGGCCGTGGAATGTCGAGGCTTCGGGGTTGGACCGCCTCGCAGCCAAGGCCGACCAGCAGTACCCCTCCGACGTTGGGATTGGCGATGATGCCGTTGAGCTGCCTTATCGTCATCTGCAAGTCGCTACCGAGCTGTAGGCATCCCTGTTCGTGGGTGATAGAAATCGCTCCCGTTTCGAGGGCGATTTTCTCGACCACAAAATTGGCGCAGCCGACGGTCGCCACGACCACAGCGAGATTGCGCGCCCCGGCCGGCCCGCCGAGTCGCGGGTAGCCTCGGAACGTCCGGGACGGCCGAGGGGGCCCATCACCAGTGCGCTGCTCGGATCCGACAGCGGTGAGGCGAGCCTGCCGAGCCTCGTCCCGCGTCTTGGGGAGCGGATCGGCGACGTTGTGGACGTGCACGTGCTGGCCGGTCGCGATCGGTGCGGTGGCGTAGCCAATGGTCTGCCCGTACTTGACGATCCTCGCTCCTTCAGAAATGGGCAGCACGGCGAATTTGTGCCCTCTCCGGATCGGCTCGCGAACCATCACCTCGCCTGTGCCCAGGTTCACCGGCCCAGCATCGATGTCGACGAGAGCGGTCGCGACGTTGTCCCGTTCGTTAATCATTAACGCTCGCGGCATGTGGCAGTCACCTTCATCAATCCTGCTGCTAGCTCGCAGCGCTTTCCTTGTTATCGCTGCGTCCTTGCGCCACGGTGTTGCTGGAGTCGCGAAGCACGAGTTCGGGGCTCACCAGCGTTCGGATGTAGGGTCCCGGTGCTCCGGCGATCCTCTCTGCGAGCATCCGGGCGCCGAGGGCGCCCATCTGTCGCTGGAAGACTCGCACGCTAGACAAGCTCGGGCGGGCGAGAGGGGCCGCCGGGCTGTCGCCGAATCCGATCACTGCAACGTCCTCTGGCACCCGCTTCCCCGCGTCGGCAAGTCCGTGCAGTGCGCCGATCGCCATGGGGTCATCCGCGACGACGAGTGCGTCCAGCCCCGGCGTGGACTTGAGCAGCTCTTGGACCAGGAGATAGCCGCTCTCCGGGCTGAAGTCGCCGACTTCGATCACCGGCGAAAGGCCGCCGCAGTCGGCGAGCGCTTCTCGATAGCCCAATTCTTTCAGCTCGCTCGTGCGCGTCGTCCTAGGCCCGTTCATGAGGGCGATGGTCGAGCGGCCACAGGAGAACAGGTTCATCACGGCGAGGTACGCGCCGCGGCTGTTGTCCGCGAGCACTGCATCGAAAGGCCACTGCGGAAAATAGGTTCCGACGAGCACGCTCAGCGGTAGTCTCTTCTCGAGAAGCCGGGCATCGAAAGCCCCGCCGAGGAACAGGATCCCCGAGAGGCCCACCCCGGTATCTGCCACCTGGCTCTCGGTTACGACCTGGAGCTCTGCCTGCTGTGAGACAGCGGCAAGCTCCTCCCTCGCCCCCGCCAGCAACTCGAAACCGTAGTACCGGCTCTCACCGGAGGGATCCGGCGCGGAGCCGAGAACGGCGCCGATCCTCATTGAGGGCAAGCTGCGGCGATGCGGCAGCGAGCGCCGGTAGCCGAGCGCAGCGGCAGACATGGCAACCCGCTCGCTGGTCTCGGCGGCGACGCCCGTTCCGTCTCGGAGGGCCACCGAGGCCGTGGCCTTCGAGACACCCGCGTGACGCGCCACGTCCCCGAGAGTCACCCGGTTGCGGAATGGCGCGCGCCCGCCAACCGAGCCGCCAGCGTCGCCGCCCTCGTGCGAAGCGCCCGGGCCGGCGGGCCCACCTCCGGGGCTCATGGCACACCGATCCCGAACTCGCACAGGTGGACGAGGTGGGTAAGCGCCTCATTGACGGGCGCGGGGAGGCCGAGCCGGCGCGCCTCAGCGACCACGCCCCCGTTGATCTGGTCGACCTCGGTCGCCCGCCGCCGCAGCAGGTCCTGCAGCATGCTGGACTCGTTCTCGGCGATCTTCGCACCGACACCCATGACGTAGGCGAGTGGGTCCTCGCAGGTCAGGGCGATACCGCGTCCGGCGGCTACAGCAGAGGTCTCGCCCACGAGCATCTCGACCAAACGGCGGCCGGCTTGCGTCTCGACCAAGGCACCGTTCCGCACCTTCGCGACACTCGTCGCCGCGTTGAAGACGACGTTCACCAGCAGTTTGGTCCAGATCCACGGCTCGACATCGTCACAAGCCACCGTCGTGATGCCTGCGGCGTCGAGCGTGCTGCTCAAGCGGAGCAGAGTCGCGTCAGCACGGGACTGCCAACGTCCGAGGTAGGTGTTGCCGATGACGGTCTCCCGGACAACAGCCGGGCCGTCGAGGACGGCCCCCGCCGCGGTCGCGCCATAGACAAGCTGCTCGGGCTTTACCCAGCGACTTGCCACCTCCCCACAGCCGAGCCCGTTCGAGAGGACGGCAACTGCGGTCGTGGGCCCGAGGTGTGATCCCGTCGATTGGATGGCGGTCTCCAGGTCGTTCGCCTTGGTCTGCACGATCACGAACTCGGCCTGATCGAGCAACGACGGTGCACTGCCGGCACGAACGGCGACGACGCGGCGTGCGGACGGCTGGACAAGTGTCAGCCCATCCCGACTGATTGCCTCCATGCGATCTGCGTCGGGGTCGACAAGCGCGACAGCATGGCCGGCGATAGCAAGGAGCGCCCCAAAGTAGCTGCCCATCGCCCCCGCACCGAGGATGCCGATCCTTGCCACTCCAGAAACCCCCCTGAGATCAGCCAGACGCTGACCGTTCTGAACGTCTCCGAACGTTCAGCTAGCGCGGTGAGCAGGCTAGTCGCGGCTGCAGTGGCCTGTCAACGCAGGACGCGCTACCGAACGTTCAGGTCGATGTTCGGGGCCATTCTGGCCGCTGCTCTTCGGGCTCAATGAGATGGGGGCGGCACTCCGGGAGTGATCGCCGGGTGCGCAAGCGCGTAGGCGTAGGCGGCGAGCTGGGGGAGGTAGCGGGGGAGCGTGCGCGCGGTGGGCGGCGAGGTCTTCAGGTCGACGACGACCGTGCGTCCGCCGACGGCCTGTCCGCC
>JAJYXS010000185.1 GCA_021801615.1 Actinomycetes bacterium | reverse complement strand
CGGCACCGGCCTTTGGCAATCGGTTGCTGCCCCCTTTTTTCGCGGGTACGGTGACTTCGTGGGAGATGTCGAGCCGGTCATCCGAGCCGCTGCCGTACAGGCGGCGTCTGTCTTCTTGGACCGGGAGGCCTCCACCGCAAAGGCCTGCGAGCTGATCCGCCGTGCCGGCGAGCACGGCGCCCAGCTGATCGCGTTCCCCGAGGGCTTCATCCCCGCACATCCGCTTTGGTTCCACTTCCATCCGGCGACGAGCAAGATTGCCAACGACCTGAGCGTCGAGCTGTTCGAGAACGCCGTCGAGATCCCCGGGCCTCAGGTCTCCATTCTCCAAGAGGCGACGCGCGAGGCGGGCGCCTACGTCGCCATCGGGATGTGCGAGAAGCGTCCCGGCACCTTCGGGACGCTCTACAACACGCTGTTGTTCCTCGGCCCCGACGGTCGGGTGCTGAGCCGGCACCAGAAGCTCGTCCCCACCGTCGGCGAGCGTCTCGTGCACGCACCGGGTGAGCCGAGAGGTCTGGTACCGGTACCGACGAGCTTCGGAGCCGTCAGCGGGTTGATCTGTGGCGAGAATTCCAATCCTTTGGCCATCGGTGCGCTCACCATGCAGTACACGCGGGTGCACGTGATGAGCTGGCCCAGCCACTTCCCGACGTCGGGAGCCCCTCTGCGACAGCGTGTCCTGATCGATTCCCAGGCCTTCGCCCAGATGACCAAGGCCTTCGTGGTCAGCGCGTGCGGGACCGTGGACGAGCACGCCATCGAGCGTCTTCAGGTGAACGGTGACCAAGAGGCCCTGCTGCGCAGCGAAGAGTTCTGCGGTGGCTCCAGCGTCGTCGCACCCGACAGCTCAATCGTCGCAGGCCCCCTGGGGCGCGAAGAGGACATCTTGTACGCAGACCTCGACCTCGAGATCGGGGTGCGCATGAAGCTCCGGCACGACTTCGCGGGCCACTACAACCGCCCCGACGTGTTCCAGCTGCGTGTGCACCTGGCGACGACCGATCTGCTCGACGTGTCGCCGTCACCTACGCTCGGCCACAGGGGAACGGGCACCGAGACGCCCGCGCTCGAGGACAGACGGGGCGTGCTGCCGCCGCTCGCCGACGACTCTGCTGCTCCTGTGAGCACGGAGACCGTGGCTCGGCAAGAGCCAAGAGCCGGCACACCCGGGTAGGTCCAGCCCAACTCCTCGGCCCTGCTCGTCGTCGAAGGCCCGTTGGGGCACAGCCATGCCGCGGCCCATGACCGGGTGCGGAGACCAGCCAGGCGAGCACGGCGTGTCCTTCGGGACCCAAGCGACCACGACGTCGCCGATCAATCCCGAGATCTGAGGCGAGACCTGGAGGTATTGCCGGCGACACGGCGAGACCGAGGCGGCGGTGCCGTCGACCCTCGAACGACGAGCCGGGTCGGGAGCACGAGTGGTTCGACCACCGCAGAGCCGCCGGCGAGGCGCCCGAGCAGCACCTCCGCCGCTCGGACGCCGAGGGCGCGCTGGGGGATCGCGACGGTGGTCAAGGCGGGCTCGAGCCGGTCGACGAAGGGCATGTCGTTGTGCCCGACGAGCGACACGTCCGTCGGGCAGCGCAGACCGGCGTCCGCCATCGCGTCGAGGCAACCCAGGGCGATCATGTCGTTGCCCGCCACGATGGCGGTGACCCCGGGGTTCTCCGACAGCAGCGCCCGTGCCAGCCGGCGGCCGTCTGCGATCGTGAACCCCGCCCCGTGGCGGACGACCACGTCGATCGCCGGTCGGCTGAGCGCCTTGGCCGACTCTCTGACCGCGCGGGCCCGTCGGACGGTCGTCGACAGGTCCCGCGGGCCGGTCAGGTGCGCGAGATGGCGATGTCCGAGCGCGACCAGGTGGCGCACGGCGGCGGCGACCCCTTGCGCATCGTCGGCAGCGACGAGCGGGAGCCCGCCGCTGTCGAGGCCCCGAGTCACGAGCACCGTCGGCGGTCCGCTCTGCGCCAGCTGCTCCACCGCCTTGCTGCGGCGGCGGGCCGTGGCGACCACCAGCCCTTCACAGCGGCGCGCCTGGAGCTCCTCGATCGCCGCCTTTTCGCGGGTCGGGTCGTTGTCGGTGTCCGCCAGCAGGCAGCCGAACCCGGCCGACCGGAGCTTCTCCTCCACTCCTTGCACGATGGGTGCCAGTACCGGGTTGGTCAGGTCGGGGATGACGACTCCGACCAGCCCAGAACGTCGCGTACGCAGGCTTCGCGCCAAGAGGTCCGGCACGTAGCCGAGCTCTTCGGCTGCCGCCCGGACGCGGCGGGCGGTCGGCTCGGCAATCCGTCCTGGGAGCGACGCGTCGAGCGCGCGTGACGCCGTGGAAGGGTGGACGCCCGCCAGGGCGGCGACGTCTTGGATCGTCAGCTTGCGCGCCCCGCGACTCCTCGCCTCGCGGCGACCCGAACCTACGCCCTGGCTCAGGTTCGGGCCCAATAGGACGCCGACGCCTTGGTCTCGCGCAGCGCCTCGGGCGTCTCGAAGCCCGGTGCCATCGAGGCGCTCGTGCCCGCCATGACCTCGTGATGCTCGATGCCGAGCAGGCGAAGCCAGCTCTGCTGGCCGAGCGTGAGGCCGACGAAGCAGCCGAGCTCGACCAGCTCCGGCTCGGAGAAGTGGCGGTGCAGACGCTCCCAGAACGCGTCGTCGGTCTCCAGCCGCCAGGTGATGGCCTCGGCATAGGCGAGCGCCGCCTTCTCGCGATCCGTGAACCGCTCGGAACGTTCGAAGTTCAGCAGGTCGTCGTACTGGGCCTCGACGAGCCCGAGCTGGCGGCCCTTCTCCGAGCGCTGGTTGCCGCAGTACTCGCACTTGACGGTCCGCGAGACGTACACCCGGCACAGCTCCTTGATCGCGTGGTCGCAGACGCCGTTACGGAAGAGGTCGTTCCAGCCGTTGGCGAAGAACCAGAAGGCCGCCGGCACGTGGGCTCGCACCGCCGAGCTCTCAGGGCGTGGCGTCCCCTCCCGGGCGCACCGCTCCATCTCGCGACGCATGTCGTCGGTCATGGCTTCCAGCGGGACATAGCTAATGCGCTGCTTGGCGGACATCGGGACCCTCCAGAGTGGCAATCGATTGCTCATACGCTAGCGCGTGAGATGGCGGTACCGGGACACTGGGGGGAACGCGGGCCACCTGACCGCCTCGCATTCGCAGTCGCTGCGGGCTGTGACCTCTCCCGTGACGCCGAGCAGCTATTGGCCGTGCACGACGGCGTCCGCCCGTTGCTGCTCCCGAACGCGTGGGAAGGATCGCTCGAGCCGGCACGCAGCCTGTCACCGCCGTTCTCGAGGCGGGTCTGGCCTGTCCGCTGACGAGCTCGTCGATCGCACGCGGGGCGCGGACGTCAAGGAGTGCAATCTCGAAGGTTCCGGTGATGATGGCGGCCGCGAGCTCGTCGACCCGGAACGTCACGCGACCTGTCTCGCTGCCGTTCGAGCGGCGGCCCACCAGGTCATCGCCCGCCTCGAAGACCGCCTCGAAGACCGCCTGACAGCGCCTTTGCCCACCACGACAAGCCGACGATCGCGACGATCGGGCCTCGGCTCCAGCGTCGCCCAGTTGGACGGCGGCGCCGTCCTCTGTGGGCCCATAGGCTGGAGAGCCCGGCTCTGGATAGCCTGGTTCACCCGCGAACGCGTCTGCCCGATCGGTTCGCGCAGCCGCGTGGTGGTCTTCGTTGCCATCGCTGGATCGCCGATCTGGGCGCTGTCGCTGCGACGACCCGTCGCAGCCGAGCCGTGCCGAGCGGAGGTGATCTCAGGGCTTCTCGCCCCCCTCGAGCAACTCGAGCACCTCGAGCTCTCCTCCAGCTCGTAGCCGGGGATACGCGCCGCACCGTTCGCAGGTTTCCCGCGGAGCCCGACACTCCCTCTCGAGCCATCCTCATTTGGACCGCCGGTCGCCGCCGTGCAATCGTTGGCCCGTCGCTGGTCGCGGCCATGGGTACCTTGCAGAGGTGCGCCATGAGCACTCCGTCCGACCCTGGCGCGCCCCCTGGGGTCCGCCGGGGCCCGCGGGTGACGACTGCATCGCGTGTCGTCGTGGACGCGAGCACGCTCGCCGTCGTGGTGCTCGCACCCTGTGAGCCGAACCACAACGGCGCCGATCACCAGGATCTCCGAGCTGGCTGGTGCCGCTGCGCTCTTGGTGCGGACGATCACCGCCACCCTGCACGCCTTTCAGCCCCGCCCGGCCGTTCGCCCGCCGCGCCGTCGGGAGGCACGCACGACGCGGGCTCCGGTACCTGACCGCCACGCTCGTCGCTCGCCTCGGTCGGCTCGCTCGCCTCCGGACGACCCCGCGCCCGCCCGAGCGATGGCGCACGTCGTTCGGCCGGGCCCTCGGGATCGGCAACGCGGAGCATTCGATTCGCCCAGCGGTGCCACGAACGGGGGAGCTCGGGCACACGGAGCAGCTCTTGAGCCCGGAGATGCTGGTCATAGAAGATGCGGGCCACGTCGGCTGCCAGGAACCGATGTGCGGGCCGTTCGGCGACGACGATCTCGTCACCGGCCTCGAGCTCCCCCTCGGCGAGGATCCGCAGGTAGAGGCCGTAGCGGTGCGAAGCGGCGAAGCGTTCGGGGAACCGGTCGTCCGCCATGCGGACGCCAAGCTTGAAGCAGGGGATGCGTGGCTGGGTGACCTGCAGCCGCACGCCTCCCACCTGCCAGCACTCGCCGACGACCACGTCGGCGAGGTCGATGCCGCTGGTCGTCACGTTCTCACCCATGCTCCCGGGACCGAGCTCGAGATCGAGCTGTGCGCTCCACCACGCCAGGTCCTCCGCCGCGTAGGCGTAGAGAGCCTTGTCCGGACCGCCATGCGCCGTGCGGTCGGCTTGCACGTCGCCGACGAGGTTTACCCCTCGCGCCACGACCGGCCCGTCGACAGGCGTCTTCCAGATCGCCGTGCGAACCCTCCGGCCATGCCAGAGGATCTCCGTCGGACGACCCACGTTCACCGAAACCACCCGGGCATCACCGGCGCGCGCGAGAGCTTCGCCTCCGCCGCTGCAACTCGCCGAAGCCTCAGCCACCCTTGCGCGTCCCTGGAGCCTCATGGCGGTGGAAGTCCGCCTTCCAAGACTTCGATCCCATGCGATCGCCATCGCCGAAGCTCGCCGTCACGAGCGGCCGGCCGGCGGCTGGTGGTTGCCGACCGGGGGCCACAAGCTCACCGCGAAGCGGTTCCAGCCGTTGATGGCGACAACTGCCAGGGCGAGCGCCGCCACTTCCTCCTCGTCGAAACGTTCCCGGACCTCGGCGAACAGACCCTCGGGAACCTCGGAGCCCGGAAGGAGGGCGAGGGCTTCGCACCAGGCGAGCGCCGCTCACTCGCGCTCCGAGCAGCGCGGTGCCTGTCTCCAGGAGGCGACGGGGTGCAACCGCTGCACAACGACGCCCAGCGCGATGGCGTCCTTGGTGTGCATGCCGACGCAGTACCCACAGCCGTTCAGCTGTGACACCCGGAGCTTCACAAGTTCGGGCAGCTCCGGTTCGAGCATGCCGGTCCCTACAGCCTTTTCCACGCCTGCCAAGACCTCGATGGCCGCCGGAAGGACGCTGCGGTGGTCGATTCGCATCTCGCCTTCTCGCTGCCTGTCCGTGATCGCTGCCTGTCCGTGATCGCTGCCTGTCCGTGAACAGTGGGGTCCGTGATCGGGTCGAGCTCCGAGCTCGACCAGCGGCCCTGCACCTTGCTGGCCCGAAAGAGGACCTTTCCTCTGCTGAAGACTAGAACATCTCGTCATCTTCGGCCAGCCGGAACATCTCGGAGGTGCCGGACCAGCCGGTTCTCGACGCTCGATCAGCGCTCGGGCAGGTCAGGTAGCCCCTCCCAGAGGTCCGGGAGCTGTCGAGCCAGACGCCTCAGCTCTTCCACGTGCAGCGCAGACAACGCGGCCAACCGCTCCTCGCCGCTCGGCGTGAGGCGTAGTCGGACCACGCGATGGTCCTCGGCGTCTCTCACTCGCCGCAGCAAGCCGGCAGCCTCAGCCCGATCCACGAGACCTACGACGCTGTGATGACGCAAAAGCAGGGAGTCGGCGATATCGCTGATCCTGGGTCCCTCAGGGTCCTCGTGCCCTCGCACCGCCAGCAGCAGCTGGTGCTGAGCCGGGGTCAGTCCTGCCGCTCTCGCCTGGGCCTCGCTCCAGTGCTGGAATCGCCGCAGCCCGGTGCGGAGCGCGAGGAGCCGGTGGTAGACGTCGTCCGGCAGCGCCCGCGCCGACATCGACGAGCTGCTCGTCGGGCCACCACCATCGCCTTGTCGAAGCCTGCTCGGCACGCGGTGCACCTCCCCTCGTCTCGTCGTGGATACTATCGTCTTACGATGTATATGCGCGACATGGCCGCTGGGCCGGGCTGCTGCGTGAGCCTGGGGTCGACCCGCCGGCGGCTGGCCATCCTGGCCGGTGCGAGACTGGGTTCGGCGGCGTAGGCGGGATCGCCGCCGACATCGTGGTGCGCTTGGTCGGCCTGATCAGCCACCCCGCCTTCTTGCACCGCTTCGGTTGGCAGGCCGAACCTGCGTCACTACCACCCCTCCCCGCTGCTGGTGGCGGTGGCGGTGGGCGGAGCGATGGCGCTGGTCTGCCTGGCCCGGTGGAGCCCGATCGTCGGAGGCCAAGGCATTCCCGAGTCGCTCGAGGTCTCCTGTTGCGCGGTACCCGGGTCCAGCCTCGCGCCGCGCTCGCCGAGCCGCTGTCGGCGCCCGTCGCCGTGGCACTGGCGGGCCGTTCGAGGCGGAAGGACCCATCATCGTGACCGAGGCCTCGGTCGGCTCGCTGGTCGGCCAGCTCCTCCCGGCGAGTCCCCGCCGAGCCCGTCGCCGAGCTGGCGCTCGACGACCGGGTCATGGCCGACAAGCTGTGCCGACGTCGACACCCAGACCGACCCGCTGCGCGCGCGTCGCCGGTTCGGTCATGAAACCTATCGGCAGGACACCCGCGGCCAGGAGAACGCCGACGGGGGGCGGCACCGATGATCGACCGATGGGCGTACCGCTCCGAAGGCCTGTTCCTGCTGCTCGAGCCGGGCGCTACGGCCGTCGTGGTCACCGGCGACGGCACGGTGGTCGCGACCCTCCCGGGGCCCAGATCGATACCGAGCGCTGCCGCATCGACGAAGAGCAAGTCCAGGCCCCGACTCTCGGACCGTTGGCAGCGCGACTCGCTCGTCGGCGGACCGACGCGAGAAGCGATCTCACGGGCATCATCCCCGAGGACACGATGCGCGGACACCGAGCCCGAGGACCTCGTGCCCGAGAACCTCGTGCGCCCAGGCACCGTGCCTGCTGACTTCTGCCCGTGCGAGCCTGCTCCTCGGCTCACGTCCCCAGAGGAGCAGGAGGCGCGAGAGGCGCGAGAGGCGCGAGAGGCGCGAGAGGCGCGCGATCCCGACATCGAGCGCGTGCCGAACGCTCTCGAACCGCCAGCGACCGAGCTCGGACCGACCCCGCACGAGCTTCCCGCTTCGGAGCCCGCCTCTCCAGGTCGAGACGCAGGCGGCCCGCTGGAGCCGTGCGGGTGCTCTCCTCCCCGTCGCCGCTGCCAGGCCGTGCATGCACGCTGCGCGAGTTGACTCACGTCCAGTGCATCGCCTAATGTTGACCTTGTCAGTCATGATTCTACGGGAGGACCGGGATGCACCACCGGGTCGTCATCGTCGGCGGCGGTAGCGCCGGCATCAGCGTCGCGGCACGGCTGAACCGTGCCGGAGAGGACGACATCGCCCTCGTCGACCCTGCCACCTGGCACTACTACCAGCCGCTGTGGACGCTCGTCGGCGCGGGTGTGGTGCCGATCGAGACCAGCCGGCGACGCCAGGCCGGCCTGGTACCCCGGGGCGTCGCCTGGGTACGCGACGCGGCGACGGACCTCGATCCGGACCGGCGAACGGTCGTCACCGCGGGCGGGGCGCGGATCCGCTACGACGTCCTCGTGTGCTGCCCCGGCTTGGAACTTGCCTTCGAGCTCGTGCCTGGGCTCGCCGAGGCGATGGCCGGCCCGGCTGCCACGACCAACTACACGGCTGCGCACGCGCCGAAGACGGCCGAGCTCGTTCGCCGCTTCCGGGGTGGCCGGGCGTTGTTCTGCGCGCCGGGTTCGCCGATCAAGTGCCCTGGCGCTCCCCAGAAAGCCGCCTACATGGCCTGCGACCACTGGCAGCGACGGGGGGTCCTCGACGACGCGGAGGTGACCTACGCGACGGGGGCAGGGGGGATCTTCGGCGTGCCGGAGTTCGCACGGGTGCTCGAGGATGTGGTCGAGCGCTACGGGATCGCAACCCGCTTCTCGTCCGAGCTCGTCGAGGTCGACCCGGACCGCCGCACCGCCAGCTTCGAGACGGCCGGTCCGACGGGCAAGGTGCGCACGAGCCTCGACTACGACCTGCTCTGGGCTGCCCCGCCCCAGCGCGCCCCGGGGTTCGTGCGGGGGAGTCCCCTGGGGTCGGCCGGTGAGTACGGCTGGGTACCCGTCGACCCCCACACCTTGCAACATGTCAGCTATCCCGAGGTCTTCGCCCTGGGCGACGTCTGCGACGCTCCCACCTCCAAGACCGGCGCCGCGGTCCGCCGGCAGGCCCCGGTGGTCACTCGGAACGTCCTTGCCGCGCTCTCCGGACGCGAGCCGTTGGCCCGCTACGACGGCTACGCGGCGTGCCCGTTCACCACCGCTCGGGGCAAGATGGTTCTCGCCGAGTTCGACTACAGCCTCTCCCCGCATCCGACCCTGCCGTTCATCGACACCCAGCGCGAGCGTTTCGACATGTGGCTGCTCAAGCGCTACGGATTGCCGGCGTTCTACTGGAACCTCATGCTGCGCGGCCTGGGTTGAACCGGTGCCGTCCGGCCCGTCCTCGCGGGCTCGTGATCGCGACCCGGCCGCACGCGGTCCGATGCACCTTCGGGCTCGCTCGTCCCTGAAGGTGCCGACCCTGACCTGGGCGGGCACCGAGGGCCCATGGACGCATCGGCGAACAAGGCGCTGCGCCACCGCGCGTTCCGCGACCCCGACCAGATCCAGTTCGAGCTGTGACATCCAGTTCGAGCTGCGGTGGTCGAAGCTTCCCGGAACCGCCCATGCAGACGTAGACCCCCAAACGGGCAAGACTGGTGCCAACCGGTCTCGTCCAGCGCCCGAGCCCTCTCGGCGTCGCCGAGACGGCGCCGCGGCTCATCGATGCCCCAGTGGCGGGCGGCATCACAGCCCTCGCCACGATCGACCATGCAGCGGCGCGAGATCCGCAGCCTCGAGATGCCCGGCACCCAGGTGGTGCTCGTCGGCAGCCCCGCGGTCGGCACCCTGGCGATGCAGGCCGCTCCTGATCTCGCCCTGGATCTCCCGACCCGCGTGCTCCTCCGCCGGGCGCCATCGGCCGAGGTCGGCTCGGACGCCGACGGCAACACCGTCGTCTTCGCTCGTCTTCGCGGATCCGATCGTCGTCGCACGCCGCTACAGGCTCACCGGCGAGCAGGTCACCGGCCTCTCGGGCGTCGTCGCCCTCGTCGAGCGCGCTCGCGCCGGCTCGGGGCAGATGACCTTCGAACCGCTGCATCTTGGAGCGTGCACGCGCGCAGTGCCCCGGGGATCTTCGCCGCAGGCGACTCCGACCCCTAAGACCTGAGACCTAGGGACGACCTCGGGATGGTCTGGGACGTGGGGGACGCCATCGACGCGCGGCTCCGAGCGGACTGGCCGATCCACGCCGCTCGTGTGCCGGACCCCGGAACGGACCTCAGCGAGCTCGCCGCGTCGCAGGACGCGCGATGTCGTCGAGCCGAGAACGTCTCAGGTCTCAGCCGACGACCCGGCGTCCGACCCGGCGTCCGAGCCGGCCGAGTAGGCCGACTGCCCGAAGCGACACTCTGCGCGGTGCCCCTCGGCCTCGATCGCGCCACACTCGGGACAGACGAGGTGCGCCCAGCATGCCGGGTCCCCGCCACCTCGTCGCGCTTCGTCAGCAGGTTCCATCAGCGAGCTCTCCTTGGCAGTGCCAGACTGCGACGAGCTCGGCGGTGCCAGACTTCGGTGGAGCAGTGCTGCTGCGCATGGCCGGTCCAGCCCGTTGACGCGGGATCGATGACTTCGCAACTCCTCGGAAGTCGGGACAAGGTCAAGAACGGGAACCTGCCAGCGTGCCTTGTCGGCGGAGGGTGAGACGACACCCTGCTCGGCGCGGGTCCTTCGGGACCAACCTCTCGACATCGAACCCACCCAGACCCTCCGCCAGCCCCTCGACCAGGCCGAGATGCAGTTGGCACACCGTGCCGGGGTCGGACCCCGCCACATCCGCGAAGGGGCAACGTCCCAGTACGAACTCGACCTTCCGACCCCGCTCCACCCGCGCTGGCCTGAAGCCTCTCCGCTCCATCTCGATCTCCAGGAGGCCGACAGGCTCACCGCCACCAGCCAGCTCCGCCGCGCGCCGGTGACCCTCTTGGCGGCCGACCTGGCGAGGCTCGAGATGCCGACGCACCGCGTCGGTGAGCAGGCTTGCCAGCCAGGCATACGCGCCAGGGGTCCCCCACCGCCCGGCCACCTCGGGCGCCAGCCGGTAGAGCAGGCGGGGTCGCCCCGGCCTCGAGCGCTGTTCGACCTCCTCGAGCACGAGCCCGGCTTCCTTCAGCACGGCCAGGTGCTGGCGGACCGCATTGTGGTTGAGTCGGACCAGGTCAGTCAGCTCGGCGACCCCGACCGGACCCCCAGCCTCGGCGATGTAGCGGAACAGCCGGTGACGGGTTGGGTCGCCGAGCGCGCGAGCCTCCTTTTGTAGGTCGATTTCTGCTGACGCCGTCGCCGTGCCCCTCATGTCCAGATATTCTAGTGTACACCTGAACAACATGAACGCGGGTCGTGCAGGCACCCGCGGTCCTCGGCCAACCGCACCGCCACAGGGGGGGTCTCGTCCGCTAGACGCCTGGTGAGCCGACCGCCTCGCTCCTGACGCGGCAGCGCCGCCTGCAGCGACGCTGACGACGTCGGCCGCGCCACTGAAGCGCGGAGCCGAGAAGCGAGAAGACGGACCTCGTGACACCCGAGAGCGACTCAGGGCGCTGTCGCGGCCGTTTTGTAGCCTCGCAGCGTGATCGTCGTCCACCGCGCCGAGCGCGCCGACCGCCTGGTGGAGGCCCTGGCGGACCTCCTCGCGTGCGCGCCGGCTGATCCGATGACCGAAGAGATCGTCGCGGTGCCGACCCGCGGAGTGGAGCGCTGGGTGGCGCAGCGCCTGTCCCACAGGCTGGGCGCCACGGGTGCCGGCGGGGGGGTGTGCGCGAACGTCGCGTTCCCCTTCCCCGGCTCGATGGTCGAACAGGCCACCGCGATCGCCTGCGGGTTCGACCCCGAGCTCGACCCGTGGCCTCCGGACCGCTCGGTGTGGCCGCTCCTCGAATTGGTCGACGACAGCCTGACAGCCCCGTGGCTGGAGCCGCTCGTGGCGCACCTGAAGGCCGGCTCCCCAGAGCACCCCGAGGGGACCGTCACGATCCGGCGGTTCGCGGTGGTTCGCCACCTGGCCGACCTGTACGACCGCTACGCCGTCCACCGCCCCGACATGGTCCAGCGCTGGGCCGAAGGATTGGAGCGCTCGAGGAGCACCAGAAGCGTGACGAGCTCGAACGGGCCAGGTGGGGGCCGGGATGACCACTGGCAGGCTCGGCTCTGGCGCCGGCTTCGGCGCCGGATCGGCATCCCCAGCCCCGCAGAGCGTCTCGCGACGGCCGTGACGAGGCTGGAGGCCGAGCCGCATCTGCTCGACTTGCCCCCCCGGCTGTCGCTGTTCGGCCTGACCAGGCTTCCCGCCAGCCATCTGCGGGTGCTCGAGGCCATCGGACGGAACCGGGACGTGCACCTCTTCTTGCTTCACCCCTCTGGAGTGCTCTGGGAGGCCATCGAGGCTGCCGCAGCGCGTGCCCGGGCGCGACCTTCGTCCAAGCGCAGCGATGACTCGACGGTCGTCATCGCGGCCAACCCGCTGCTCCGCTCGTGGGGCCGAGACGCCAGGGAGATGCAGCTCGTCCTCCGCTCGCGAGGCGTCGAAGGCGGCGAGCACCTCCCGATGCCCGAGCCGCCTCCCGACGGCCGCTGCCTTCTGCGTCTACTCCAAGCCGATGTCCGCGCGAACCGGGCGCCTGGCGAGGCGCGGAGGAACCACGAAGGCGACCCGCGCCCAGCGCTCGATCCCGCCGACGACAGCCTCAGGGTGCACGCCTGCCACGGCCAGCTCCGCCAAGTGGAGGTGATGCGGGACGCGATCCTCCACCTGCTGGCCGACGACCCCTCGCTGGAGCCCAGCGACGTCCTCGTCATGTGCCCCGACATCGAATCGTTCGCTCCTCTCGTCCGCGCGGTGTTCGGCTCGGGAGATCTGCGGGACGCCGACGACCGACAGGGTGAGCCGCGGCAACGGGAGCCTGGCCCCCCGCAGCTCCGCGTCCGGCTCGCCGACCGGTCGTTGCGCCAGACCAACCCCGTCCTCGCGCTCGCCGCGCAGCTTCTCGAGCTGGCTGCGGGGCGCGTCACGGCCTCCGAGGTGCTCGACCTGGCAGGCCGCGAGCCCGTGGCCCGCCGCTTCGGCTTCGGCGACGACGAGCTCGGCAGGCTCGAGCGCTGGGTGGTGGAGTGCGGCATCCGCTGGGGGCTCGACGAGGCCCACCGTGTCCCGTGGGGTCTCGACCAGGTCGGCGACGGCACGTGGCAGGCCGGGCTCAACCGCCTCCTGCTCGGCGTCGCGATGACCGAAGAGGGCCAGCGGCTGGTCGCCGGGATCCTCCCCCTCGACGACGTGCCGAGCAGCGAGGTGGACCTTGCAGGGCGGTTCGTAGAATTCGTCGAGCGCTTGCAGGCGGCGATCGACCGGCTGCGGGGCCCCCACACCGTCGGGGACTGGGCGAAGGCGATCGCCGAGGCCGTCGAGAGCCTCTCTCTGCCCCCGCCTCGGGAGCCCTGGCAGCGCGAGCAGCTCCGCCGCCTCCTCGACGACGTGGTCGGGACGGCTATGCGTGCGGCCGACCGCCTTCAGGTCGCTGCGGACACCCCACGGGCGCTGCTCGACCTGGCCGAGGTACGTGCGCTCCTCGACGGCCGCCTTCGCGGCCGTCCGACCCGAGCGAGCTTCCGCACCGGTGACCTCACGTTCTGCACGCTCGTGCCGATGCGGTCGGTTCCGCACCGCGTGGTCGGGCTGCTCGGTCTCGACGAGGACGCATTCCCGCGCCACCCCGCCCACGACGGGGACGACCTCCTTCTCGCCGAACCCCACGTCGGCGACTGGGACCCCCGCTCGGAGGACCGCCAGCTGCTGCTCGACGCGCTGCTCGCCGCGACCGAGCACCTGATCGTCACCTACCAGGCCCGTGACCCCCGGACGAACCAGGAGCGAGCGCCCTGCGTGCCGGTGGCCGAGCTGCTCGATGTCGTGGATCGCACGGTCAGGGTTCCCGACGGCTCCCCGCACCTCCACGCGAGGGCACACGTCGTCGTAGAGCACCCCCTGCAGTCCTTCGACCGGCGGAACTTCGTCGCCGGAGGGCTCGCAGGCGACCAGCCGTGGAGCTTCGATCCCGTCGATCTCGCGGGTGCGCGCGCGCTCGTGCAACCGCGAAGAGAGCCCCGACCGTTCCTGTCACGCCCGCTCGATCGCCTCGACGCGCAGACCGTCCAGCTCGACGCGCTGGTGAGGTTCCTCGAGCACCCCGTGCGCGCCTTTCTCCGAGAGCGGCTCGGCTGGTACGGGACCGCGAGCACCGCCGAGGTGAAGGACGCGCTCCCGGTCGCGCTCGACGCGCTCGAGAGATGGGGAGTGGGCGACCGCATGCTCGGCGCGTTGCTCGCCGGCGCCACGATGGACGAGGCCCAAGCCGCGGAACTGGGCCGCGGTCTCCTGCCGCCGGGAGAGCTCGCTGCCCACGAGCTGCGCGAGATCAAGCAGACCGCCGCCTCGCTGGCCGGTGCTGCGCGCCGTTGGACGGCCGAGAGCCAACCGGCATCGATCGAGGTCGCCGTCCGGCTCACCGACGGCCGCACGCTGATCGGCACGGTGCCCGATGTCTACTCGAAGGGCGCGTCCGAGGACCCGGGCGCAGCGGCGTACGCCTGCATCGTTCGGTGCGTCTACTCCCAGCTCGGCCCGAAGCACCGGCTCGCCGCGTGGGCCCGCTTCCTCGCGCTGAGCGCCGCGCACCCCGAGCAGGAGGTCAGCGCCGTGACCATCGGGCGGAGCGCCGCCGCCGGGCGGGGTCCTCGCGTCGCGACCTCAGAGCTTCCTCCGCTCGGGAGCACGCCCGAGGAGCGCGTAACGGGCGCCCTCTCTGCACTGGCGGTCCTGGTCGACCTCTACGACCGTGGCATGTGCGAACCGCTTCCGCTGCCCACGAAGACCTCGGAAAAGTGCGCCGAGGCGCTGAGGGACGGGAAGCACCCGCGCTCCGCCTGCAGGACGACCTGGGATGCCGGGACGTACGTCCCCGGAGAAGCCGCCGACCCGGAGCACGTGCTCGTCCTGGGAGGAGAGACCACGATCGACGACCTCTTGGCAGAGCGTGCGCGCGGAGACGAGTGCGGACCGGGATGGGCGAGCGATCCGTCGCGCTTCGTGCGGCTCGCACGCCGCCTCTGGGAGCCCCTGTTGGCCCACGAGCGCCTGGAGCAGCGAGAGCACCTGGACCGCCTGGAGCAGCGGGAGCAGCGCACATGACGGAGGCTCCGAGTGAGCCAACCAGCGGGCCAGCGATGCTCGGGCACTTCGACATCTGTGGTCCACTGCCCGGACCCGGCGTGACGGTCCTCGAAGCCAGCGCAGGCACCGGCAAGACCTTCACGATCGCCGCCCTGGTCACCCGTTTCGTCGCCGAGGGCGTCCCCCTCTCCGAGGTCCTCGCGGTCACCTTCACGCGCATGGCGACGGGCGAGCTGCGCGACAGGGTCCGTGCACGCCTCGTCTCCGCCGAGGCAGGGCTCGCGCGCACGCTCCGGGGCGCGCTCGAAGCCCCGAGCGAGGACGCGACCGAACCGCTCTGTGCGGACTCGCTGCTCCAGCTCCTCTCGAGAGGCTCGCCAGGGGAGGTGGCCGAGCGCCGGGAACGCCTCGCCGCCGCGATCACCTCCTTCGACGAGGCGACGATCACGACGACGCACGGATTCTGCCAGCTCATGCTGAGCGGGCTGGGCGTAGAAGCGGGCGTGCCGGCAGGAGCGGCCGTGCTGGAGGACCCCGACGACATCGTCGAGCAGACGGTCGACGACGTGTACGTGCGCTGGACGTCGCGCCTGGGGGTCCCGCCGTTCGATCGGAACGGCGCGTTGGAGATCGCCCGCTGGGCGGTGGCGAACCCGGAGACGCCACTCGTTCCCGAGCCGGAGGGCACCCCTGCCTGCCTGCGGCGCAGCTTCGCCGAGGTGGTCCGCCGCGAGGTCGAGCGGCGGCTCTGCGACCTCGACCTCCTCACGTTCGACGATCTCCTGGTCAGGCTGAAGGACACCCTGCACGACCCGGACCGTGGCGTAGCCGCCTGCGCGCGCCTGCGCTCCCGCTTCTCGGTCGTGCTCGTCGACGAGTTCCAGGACACCGACCCGATCCAGTGGGACGTGGTCCGGACCGCCTTCGGCACGGGCGAGACCGTGCTGGTCCTGATCGGCGACCCGAAGCAGGCCATCTACGCCTTCCGTGGCGCAGACGTCCACTCCTACCTCGAGGCCGCGCGCCTGGCGGAACGGCGCTTCACGCTCGGGGAGAACTGGCGGAGCGACGCAGGTCTGCTGGCGGCGCTCGACGCGCTGCTCGATCCGGTGCGGCTCGGCCACCCGGAGATCCAGTTCCGACCGGTCTCCGCCGCACCGTCGCACGAGCGGCCGGGGCTTCTCGGCGCTCCGGCCGCTGAGCCGCTTCGGGCGCGGCTCGTCCCCACGAGGGAGTCCGGGCTCGAGACGACGAGGTCGGGCCAGATCCGCAAACAGTCGGCGGTGGAGCTCGTGGCACAGGACCTGGCCGCCGACGTCGTCGGCGTCCTCGGCTCCGGCGCTCGACTCGTGAGCTACGCGGACGACGGCGCCGAGCGCGTCGAGCGACGCGTGACGCCTGGGGACGTCGCGGTGCTCGTCGCCACCAACGCGCAGGCCCGGCTCGTCCAAAAGGCACTGCGCCTCGCGGGCGTGCCGGCGGTCGTCACCGGGACCGAGAGCGTGCTCTCCACGCCGGCCGCCAGGGATTGGCTGGCGCTGCTCGAAGCGACCGAGCAGCCCGCGAGCCGTGCCCGCGCGGTCGCGGTCGCGCTCACGCCGTTCCTCGGGATGACCGGAGACGACGTCGCTGCCGCCGACGAGCTCGAGTGGGAGGCGTTGCACGCACGACTGCACCGATGGAACGCGCTGCTGCGCCGGCGCGGTGTGGCGTCGCTGTTCCGGACGGTGCTCGCGGACGAGGGGGTCCCCGGCCGTCTTCTGCAAGAGCGCGACGGCGAGCGCAGGATGACCGATCTCGGCCACATCGCCCAGCTCCTCCACGTCGAGGCGTCGGCTGCTCAGCACGGCCCGACCGCCTTGCGAGCGTGGCTCGCCCGTCGCATCGAAGAAGCGGCGGCCGGCCGCGAGGGCGCCTCGGCGGAGGACCGCAGCCGGTGGATCGACTCGGACGCCGACGCGGTGCAGGTCCTCACGATCCACCGCTCCAAAGGCCTCGAGTTCCCGGTCGTGTACTGCCCGTTCCTCTGGGACGCTGCGCCAGGGAAGAAGGGGCGACCGGTCGTCTTCCACGACCCGGCCGACGGGATGCGGCGCAAGCTCGACGTCGCAGGCATCGACGGCGGCTCGGACTACGACCTCCACTTCCAGCTGCAACGCCAAGAAGAGCGCGGGGAAGCGCTGAGATCGCTCTACGTCGCACTCACGAGGGCGAAGCACCAGGTCGTCCTGTGGTGGATCCAGGCGACCGACAGCCACCAGTCGCCGCTCGGCAGACTGCTCTTGGCGCGCGACGGCGACGGGGAGGTGGCGGCGAGCTCCCCCCGAGCGCCCAGGGACGACGAAGTGCGGGCGCTGTTCGAGCGGCTCGCCGCGACGGCACCAGGCCTCGTCGGCATCGAACAGGTGGCCACCAGGAGCGTGCCACGCGCCGGCTGGTCGAGCCGGGTCGCGCACGTCGCCGCGCCGCTCGGCACCGCGCCCTTCGGGCGCTCCTTCGAGCTGGGCTGGACGAGGACGTCGTACTCGGGCATCACGGCGCTCGTCCACGGCGGTCCGGACGCAGAGGGCGCAGAGGGCGCAGAGGGCGCAGAGGGCGC
>JAJYXS010000045.1 GCA_021801615.1 Actinomycetes bacterium | reverse complement strand
GGAGCCATAGGGCCGATGGAGCGTGCCTACACGGGGACGTCGCGCCCCCCTCGGCGGGAGGCCGGCCGCTAGGCCGAAGTTCCTTCTGCGACCACGTCACGACCCAGTGACCAGGGAGAACTCTGGACGTACTGACTACGGGTAACCGAGACGGTGCGAGACTCCGAGGAGCTCGAACGCCCGGCGCTGTACCGGCGTCGGGGTGGTGATCATCGAAAAGGCGGCCAGCCCTGCGTCGGTCGGCTGGATCCGGTTCGCGGCGACCGTGGCAAGGTCGGCGAGCAGGCTCTTGAAGCTGTGGACCGGCAGGTGCTCAGCGGTCCTCTTCGTCGTCACCTTTCTGTGCGCAGATGACGAACGCTGTGCCGGAGCGACCGGGCTCGTCCGACCTCGCTCGGCACTCTCTTTGTCGTCGTCTTTGAACAGCATCGGTGCGAGCGCGCGCTCCATGTGGAGGGTGACGTAGTACGAGAGCATCCGCAAGAAGACGTGCGCCCGCACTCGCTCTTCGGTGCGGTGACGGATCGGTCGGATGTCCAAGTCGGTGTTGAAGGCCCGGAAGGCCCGCTCGACACCCGCCAAGGCCTTGTACGAGGAAACGACCTGGGTGACAGAGAGCGTGTCGTCCGAGACGCTGGTGCGCAGCACGTAGATGCCGTCGAGCGCGGCCTCGGCTGCGATCTGGTCCTCTTTGCGGAAGAAGCGAAACGACGCGTCGGCGATCTCCAAGCTGAAGTGCTTGGCCATCTTGTAGCGGTTCGCCACCTTGCCGACACGAAGCGCGATCTGATCCTTGCCACGCAGCGGACGGCGAGAGCGATCGACCGCGTCGGCGATCTTTTGGAGCTCCCGCTCGGTTGAAGCGAGCAGTGCGTCACGCTTCCTCTGCCGCTCTTCGGCTAGGAGCGGGTTCTTGGCCGCCACGAGCCGTTCACCGGCGTAGTCGGGGTGGGCGATCTCGAACAGGTCGGTTTCGTCGAACAGGCCGAGTTGGATCGCACCGGTCTCCACCAGGGACTTGATCTCCGGGGCGCGCAGCGCGGTCAGGTAGTCGAGCTCAGCTGGGACGACATCGTCTTTGAGACGCGCCTTGGTGAGCATGCCGCGATCACCCACGACGCAGACGTGGCTGATGCTGAAGCGCTCCTTGATCTTTTGCACCTGGGAAGAGACGGTCGTCGGGTCGCCGGTGTTGCCCTTGAACACCTCGATGGCGATGGGCACACCGTCGGCGTTGGTGAGCAGCCCGTAGACGATCTGGAGGCGCCCGCGCACCCCGTCTTTGGGGTGACCGAGCGCGCCCAAAGGACACGTGCGCCCCTCGAAGGCAGCAGAGGAGACGTCGTAGAGGACGAGGGTCCCACCTTTCAGGTGCCGGGCAGCGAGGGCGTCTTCGATGCCCGCTTGGCGGGGCCCGACCCAGTCCATCGCGTCGTAGAGGTCGTCTTCGTCACAAGAGGAGACCCCGAGAACCTCACCGAGTGAGCTCGATGCCGTGTCTTGGCGAAGACCGCGTGAAGTGGCGAGCTTGGAAGCCGGATCGATCACCTGGGCGACGACCATCGCGCTCACAAGATCGCGTCGGCGCGACGGCTGTGGGCAGATTAGCTCTTCGAGGGAGAGGCGGCGCAACGTCCCCAAGACCGCGGCGACGTGTCCATGAGGGAGGCTGCGAGCGATCTCGAAGGACGAGGAGAGATCGGCGAGCGGCGCGGTGCCATTGAGCGCCAGGCGCAGGGCCTCAACCTTGTGCTCGGGCCAGTGGCTCAGGTTGGCGAGCGTGCGGTTCTTCACCTTGCCGCCCTCGCGGTAGCTCTCGCGCAAGAGCACCGCCGGCGGTGAGCTCCGGTTCGGCACCGTCGCCACATACATGCCGACATCATATCACATATCGCCAGCTATTCTAGGGATTCCGCACCTATTTACATGTCTACTACCTTGCCGCCGGGGGGGCGCGAAAGTCCTGACTGCGACGCAAAGCGGGACGCTCGGACCGGTCTACAGGGGGGAACTTCGGGCTAGGGCACCACGCGGAAGCCCCGGTCGGCGACGACCGTGTCGGTGTCCATCTGAGCCTTCTGCAGGTGCCCGGAGTAGTCCCAGTTCATCGACTGCCAGCGGGTCATCTGGTCGAGCACCCATCTGCCCGACTGGCGGCTGCCGTTGCCGGAGCGGCCGTTGCCCCCGAACGGCAGGTGAGCCTCGGCTCCCGATGTCGAGTTGTTGACGCTCACCATGCCCGCCGATATACCGCTCCTGAAGGCGAACACCGCCTGAGGCGAGTTGGTGTAGATGGAAGACGAGAGCCCGTACCCGGAGCAGTTGGCTATGGCCATGGCTTCGTCGAAGGTGTCGAAGGAGGCGACCGCGACCATGGGGCCGAATGTCTCGGTGCGTGCCAGTTCGTCGTCGATGCGAACGCCGTCGACCACAGCGGGATGGCAGAAGACCCCTGCGTCAGGGTCGCCCAAAAAGCCTGCCCGCGGTGCGGACGTCGCCGAGATGCGGCCGGGTGTCGCCGCGCCGAGCAAGACGTGATGAGGCTCGACCAGAGTCTCGAGGTACTCGAGGAAGCGGTCGGCGAAACGGGCGTCGAGCATCGGGCCGTAGAGGACGTCCGCGAACGGGTCGCCGATCGGCGAGGCGTCGAGGCGTTCGAGCAGGCGGTCGAGGAACGCGTCGTGGACGGACGCATGGACGATCGCCGTGCCGAGGGACGTGCAGCGCTGCCCGGCGGTCCCGAAGCCGGAGAACAGAGCGCCCTCGACCGCCAGCTCCAAGTCGGCGTCCGGCATGATCACCATCGGGTTCTTGCCGCCGAGCTCGAGGCACGCCGACTGCACGT
>JAJYXS010000012.1 GCA_021801615.1 Actinomycetes bacterium | reverse complement strand
GTCGAGACCGAGATAGCTTGACGGCTCCGGGAGTTTTCGTACACCCAGTCCGGTCGAATCCGTACACCGGTTCCGGAGTTTTCGTACACCCCGGACGCGAGGGCGAGGGAGCCGCAGCGCTGGCATGAGGTAGGTGGGGCAGGGCACCCTGACTCGACAGTCCGCCAAGACGACCGAGCAGGAGCCCATGCCCCGGCCCCATATCAGCATGCGAAAGATCCGCGAACTACTGCGCCTGTGCCTCGGCGAAGGCCGCAGCATCCGCCAGGCTGCCGCGTCGCTCGAGATGCCGTTCACGACCGTGAGCGATCATCTGCGGCGCGCGAAGGCCGCCAGGCTCAGCTGGCCGCTGCCCGACGGCCTCGACGACGACGACCTCGAGGCGATGCTCTTCCCGACGCGTCCATCGGCATCCCTGAAACGCCCGATGCCGGACTGGAAGAAAGTCCACGTCGAGCTCCGGCACCCGCACGTGACCTTGATGTTGCTCTGGATCGAGTACAGGGAGGCGCACCCCGACGGCTACGCCTACAGCCAGTTCTGCGCCCTCTACCGCCGATGGCGCCGGGGGGTGGACCTCGTCATGCGCCAGGAGCACAAGGCCGGCGAGAAGCTCTTCGTCGACTTTCCCGGGGCGAGGATCCCGATCTATGACGAGCGAACCGGTGAGGTGCTCTTCGAGGCCGAGCTGTTCGTCGCCGTGCTCGGCGCCTCCTCCTACCTCTATGCCGAAGCGGTCCGTTCCCAGGAGCTCTTGCATTGGGTGACCGCGCATGTGCACACCTTCGAGGCGCTCGGCGGCGTGCCGGAGATCTGCGTCTGCGACAACCTCCGCTCGGGAGTGACGCGCCCGCACCGCTACGAGCCGGACGTGAACGCCACCTACGCCGAGATGGCCGCCCACTACAACGTCACGATCATCCCGGCACGAAGTTACAAGCCGCGTGACAAGGCAAAGGCCGAAGGCGGAGTCCTTCTCGCCGAGCGCTTCATTATCGCAGCGCTGCGCAACGCCCGCTTCACGAGCCTGTCGGGGCTGAGCGCCGAGATTACCCGTCTCGTGCGCTTTATCAACGAGCGGCCGTTCAAGAAGATCGACGGCAGCAGAAAGTCGCTGTTCGAGTCCCTCGATCGCCCGGCTCTTCGCCCGCTTCCCGGGACACGCTATGAGTTCGCGACGTTCCGCCGGGCCAAGGTCGGCATCGACTACCACCTCGAGGTGCGCGCGGATCGGCACTTCTACTCGGTCCCACACGCCCTCGTCGGCGAGAAGGTCGACCTCCGGCTGTCCGCCTCGAGCATCGAGGTGTTCTTCCGCCACCGCCGGGTCGCCTCCCACGCCCGCGCCTACCGCCCGGGCTTTACGACCGATCCGGCGCACATGCCCGACGCGCACCGGCGCCACGGCGAGTGGACGCCGTCGCGCATCGTGTCCTTCGCCGAGAAGACCGGGCCGGCGACCGCCAAGCTCGTCGCCGAGGTGATGGCACAGCGGCGCCATCCCGAGCAGGGCTTCCGCTCCTGTCTCGGCATCGTGCGCCTCGCGGCGCACTACGGACGAGAGCGCCTCGAGAAGGCAGCGACGCGGGCGCTCGCGCTGCACTCCTATTCCTACCGCTCGGTCGAGTCGATCTTGAAGAACGGCCTCGACCAACAAGAGCTGCCGACCGAGGAGGCCGAGCAGCGCAGCCTCCCGCTCCACGACAACGTCCGCGGTGCGGACTACTACCGGTGAAAGGAACCGCCGTGCTCATGAACCCCACGATCGAGGGTCTCCACGCCCTGAAGCTTCCCGCCATGGCGGCTGGCCTCGTCGAGCAGCAAGCCTCGTCGCACTACAGCGGGCTCAGCTTCGACGAGCGCCTCGGCCTCCTCGTCGACAAAGAGCTCACCGAGCGGGAGTCACGGCGCCTCGAGCGCTCCTTGAAGGCGGCGAAGCTCCGGACGAACGCCGTGATCGAGGACATCGACTTCCGGCGCCGCCGGGGCATCGAGAGGGCAGAGATCCTCGGCCTCGCCGAGTGCGCGTTCGTCCGCAACCACCACAATGTCGCCGTCGTCGGGCCGACCGGGGTCGGCAAGACCTTCCTCGCCTGTGCGCTCGCGAACGCCGCCATCCGCAGGGGTCACTCCGCCCTCTACCTGCGCGCCCCCCGGATGCTGGACGAGCTCGCGATCGCCCGGCTCGACGGGCGTTTCTCCCGGCTCACCGCCGCCTGGGCACGCATCGACGTGCTCGTGATCGATGACTTCCTGCTCCGTCCGCTCACGGCATCCCAGGCCGCTGACGTGTTGGAGGTGATCGAGGATCGGGCCGGTCTGCGCTCGACGATTGTCACGAGCCAGCTGCCGATCAGCCACTTCCACGAGGCGCTCGGCGAGCCCACGATCGCCGACGCGATCGCGGACCGTCTCCTCGCGAACTTGCACCGCATTGAGCTCGAGGGCGAGTCGATGCGCCGATCTGCCGGCGCCCCGGCCGGTGAGCGGGCGCCCCGCACTCGCCGCCACAGCGCCGGAGAGGAGACGGTGAGCGAACCGGCGACCTCGTGAGCGCACGACCAGCCGATTCGCGTTCCGACGCGCCCTCGGGCACAATGCAGCGACCCGCCACGACGACCACCTGGAGGAGGTGAGCTCGGGGCCACCCACATCGGCAGCTGCGCCGCCTTGAACCCCTCGAGTCCGGGGTGTACGAAAACTCCGGACTGGGTGTACGGAAACGCCGGAATACTCACCACGCCGCCTTGGTGCCGCCGGTGGGGAGGCGGTCCACGGGCACTGGTCGCCACCCGCGGGCCAGGGTGCGGGCGGTGATCCGGAGCTGCTCGGTCCGAGACCAGCCCA
>JAJYXS010000086.1 GCA_021801615.1 Actinomycetes bacterium | reverse complement strand
CGAAGGGCTCCTTCCCTGCGCTCGGGTCCTCCAACGACGGCTCCGTCCCCGGCCGAGCGTGCCGCGTCTGGCCGTGTCTCCTGGACGCCTGCGAGCTCGGCGTCACCGCAGCAGCTCGCGCCGAGCGCGCCGGGCAGCTCGCCCGACGCCGTCGCGACGGCACAGCCGTCCTCGGTAAGGCACTGCGAGCGTGCGACCTTGCGCAGCCCCCACCAGCACGTGAAGGCGAGAAGCACGAGGCTCGCTGCGAGGAACTCGCTCTGGTGGACGGCGAAGAAGTGCTGCAGGGTGCCGGTCGTCGTGTACAGGCCCACCCCCGACACCCCGACGAAGGCGAGGAGCGAGGGGACGATCGGCGTGCAGCACAGGAAGCTCGGCAGCAGGCTCGCGACGAACGCCACGCCCCCCGCCGCGCCGCTCGCGGCCCTGGCCGCGGCGATCCGGCGCATCGCGTAGACCTGGACGCTAAGGACGAGCCCCATCGCGAGCCCGAGCACGATCGCCCAGGTGAGCAGGTAGGCGTCGAGGTAGTCCCAGTTGGCGAGCTCGAAGCGCTGGGTGTAGTCGAAGGGCAGGAGCACGGTGTAGAAGAACGTGACGACGCCCGAGGCGACCAGGAAGCCGACGATGCGCCCGGGCGTGCCGAGCACTTCGGCGAGCGCCCTCGGCGCCCGCAGGCGCATGAGACCATTCGCGGTCGTCGTCACGGCCGCCACGCCTTCTGCGCCGGTGCGCAGCACGCAGCACGCCGTCGGTGCCGCACGAAGAGCCCGACCGCGACCGCAAGGAGGACGCCGCCGATCACCCCGCCCACTGCACCGAGGGTCGCGGCACTCGCAGCCGCGAGCGCAGCGAAGATCGCCGGGCCGCCGCAACACAGGACCGGCAGGACGAGCAGCAAGAGCGCCGCGCCAGGACCCTTCTTCTCGGCGGTGGCCTGGGTGCCCGGACTCAGCGTCCCATGTGGACGCTCGCCCGCTCGAGAGCTGGCATCAGGGGGTGTCACGTGGGAAACGGCCATACATTGCCTCCTTCAATTTGCCGAACCTGGCGCATCGCGTAGAGCATCGAGCGCACTTGCGACTCGAGATATCCTACTACACATTCGTAGGAGCGCGTCAACGCGGTCGAGGCTGGGTAGCACCGCCGTCGAGCTGGGTCGAGCTCGTCTTCGGCACGGCGCTGTCGGCAGTGAGCGAGCCGACTTGGGCCACCACCGGCCGCCTGCGTCGGAGGTCGAGAACGGCGGTCTGACGCGGTGAGCGCACGCTTCGATGCCGTCGTCATCGGCCTCGGGCCCGGCGGCGAGGTCGCCGCCGGCAGGCTGCTCGCAGCAGGCCAGCGGGTCGCCGTCATAGAACGCGAGCTCATCGGCGGCGAGTGCGCCTACTGGGCGTGCATCCCCTCCAAGACCCTGCTCCGCGCGACGGAGGCCGCCACCGCGGCCGGGCGCGTCGCCGGGATCGAACGGCCGGCGATCGACTGGCCGGCGTTGCGCGACTACCGCGACTACATGGTCCGCCATCTCGACGACACCACCCAAGTCGAGGGCTACACCGAAAAGGGTGCGACGGTCATCAGGAGCGACGCTCGCCTCGTCGGTCCCGGCCAGGTGCTCGTGATCGGCGGCAGTGCGGTGGGCGTCGAGCTCGGCCAGTTCCTCGCCCGTATGGGCGCGGACGTCACCATCCTCGAACGCTCGGCGCACCTCGTCCCCCGTGAGACCGCCCGGATGGGCGAGCTCGCCCTGCAGTCCCTGCGCGCCGACGGCATCGACGTCCGCACTGGCGTAGAGGCGACCCGGGTCCTCCGCGCAGGGCCTCGAGCCGCCGTCGAGGTCTCCGACGGCTCGCGCATCGAGACGGAGGTGATCCTTCTTGGAACCGGGCGACGCCCGCGAACCGCGGGCCTCGGGCTCGAGACCGCAGGCGCCCGCCTGGACGAGCACGGGGCCGTCGTCGTCGACGAGCACTGCCGCGCGGGAACACGCCTCTGGGCGCTCGGGGACGTGACCGGTGTGGCGCTCTTCACCCACGTCGCGATGTACCAGGGTCGGCTGGTCGCTGCCAACCTCTTGGGAGAACGACGACGTGCCCACTACGAAGGCATCCCGCGGGTGGTCTTCGCGGACCCCGAGATCGCGCCGTCGGACTGAGCCCCGAAGCCGCCCGCCGGGCCGGGATCGACGTCGCCACCCACGAGGTCGACCTTGCAGAGACGATCGCCCGTCCGTGGACGTACGAGGACGAACCAAAGGGCACGTTGGGTGTCGTCGTCGACCGCCGACGCCAGGTGCTCATCGGCGCCTGGGCAGTCGCGCCGCTCGCCGCCGAGTGGATCCACCAGGCCGCCCTCGCCATCCCGCTCGAGACGCTCTGCGACCAGGTGGCGCAGTTCCCGACCTACGCCGAGGCGTACCTCGCCGCGCTCGAACCGCTCAGCCGGTGAGCGGACGCAGCGCGACGGTCCCTGGCACCGTTCTCCCCACGCTCAACCGGGCGCGCGGTGGCGCCCCCAGGCCCACGTGGGGCGAAGACCGACGAGGGCGACGACAGTGAGGCAGGAGAGCGCCCCGGCGACGCTCGCCGGAGCCCCGGCGAGCGCGCAGGCGACGAGCGCCATCGCACTGGCGGTGGCGGCGGCTGCCGTGCCGACGACCGCCGTCGGCCATGGCGTCGGCCCGGGATGCTCGAGGCGAGCGATCCGCCAGCGCAGATCCTCTGCGCCGCCGAAACCTGGTGCCACCGCAGGGATCTCGCTGCGCACGAGCGTGGCAACGTGGACCAGCGCGGACACGAGGGTCTCGGTGCCGACGACCCGCGCCGCCTCGTCGTCGGCAGCGGCTTCGAGCTCACGGCGCAGCCCCTCCCAGGCCCGGCGCACCGGGGGGAAGCGGCCGTAGGCCGCCGCGATCGCCCCGCAGACGGTGAGCAGGCGGGGGTGCCCGAGGCGGACGTGCGCCGCCTCGTGCTCGCACACCGCCCGACGCTCCGGGCCGGCGAGCGGGGCGAGCAGCCCGGAGGTCACCACGGCCCGGCAGCGCCACAGCCCGGACGCGAACGCAGCCGGCTGGCTCGAGGGAACCACCCACACCTCCCCTGCGCTCGTCGGGCGCCGGACGGACCTCGAAAGCGCCATCCCCCGCATCTCGGCACGCCTGGCGGCAGCTGCCTGGCGGAGCCCGTGGAAGACGAGCACGCCGAGCACGATCGCCCCGGGCGCGTAGCCGAGTAGCTGCCACTGGCCGTGGTCGATCCCGAGGAGGCAGCCCCCGCCCGAGGTGCGGATCCCCCCGAGCCACGACCCGAGCGCGCTGCCGGCGCACGCCAGCCACACCGCGGGCAGAAGGGCCAAGCCGAGCAGGCTGACCAGGTGCGCACCCGCCGCGACCCGAGGCGAGACGCCTCCGCTGCGCCGCGCGAGCACAGAGAGGCCGACGAGCACGGCGAAGAAGCCGAGCCCGACGGCTGGAGCGCTCACCGCCGGCGCGCCCGCTTCATCGCCGTGGCCAGCTCGGCCACGAGCTCAGGGTCGTCGAGGTCCTCGACGAAGTGCGCGAGCGCCACACGTGGGTGTGCCGTCGCGGAGAGCAGGGAGCGGATCGCCTGGGCGGTCAGCTCGTCGGGGTCGCCCGCCGCACGGTAGACGTGGCCCTTGCCCTCCTCGACCCGCTCGACGAGAGACTTGTCGACGAGCCGGCCGAGCACGGTCATCACCGTCGTGTACGCCCGCGACTCGTCCCCGAGCCGCTCCCAGACCTCGCGCCCGGTGAGCCAGGTGCCCGCCGACCACAGGACGTCGAGGATCTCGCTCTCGAGGTCACCGACCTTGCGCCCTGCGACCACCCGTCTCGGCATCGACCATCACCTCCTACGCATTCGTAGGTTAGGCGCAGGATCGGACGCGCCGCCAGCACATCCAAGCTCAGTATCGAGGCGGTGGACCGACGCCACCGCCGACCACGCTGGGGCGACGAAACCGGGCAGGCCAGGCAACGGGCAGGTTGAGCGTTGCGCGTGGAGGCGACGAGGACGAGGAGGACATCCCCTGTGAGGACCCCGAGGACGAGGCATTGACGCCGTGGTGATCGCCGTGCTCGCCGCGCTGGCGTCGGGCGGGGGTTTCGCGGCAGGCGGTGTCCTCCAGCAGCGCGCTGCAAGCACGCGCCCGGAGAGCGAAGCGCTCTCCTTCCGCCTCCTCGTCGAACTGGCGCGCGAGCCGATGTGGCTGCTCGGGATCGGCTTCGCGCTGGTCTCCTACGTGCTCGAGGCGCTCGCGCTCTCATTCGGGCCGCTCGTGCTCGTCCAGCCCCTCATCGTGAGCGAGCTGGCCTTCGCGCTGCCGATCTCGGTGCGATGGCGGGGCATGAAGATGGGTGCACGCGAGTGGCTCGGTGCCACCGCCATCGCAATGGGTCTGACGATCGGCCTGGCGTCTGCCGCTCCGCGTGCAGGACGCACCGGTGCCCCCGTGGCCGAATGGATCGTGGCACTCGGCGTGGCCGGGAGCCTCACGGTCTTGGTCGTCGCAGTCGGGCGACGCATCAGTGGATCGGCCCGGTCCTCTCTCTACGCGCTCGCAGCCGGCATCGTGATCGGGACGCAAGCGTCCTTGCTCAAGGCCACGATCACCCCCTCCGAGCACGGACTGTCTCAGGCGCTCGAGAGCTGGGAGCCCTGGGCGACGCTCGGCACGGCGATTCTCGGGCTCCTGCTCGTCCAGAGCGCCTACGAAGCAGGTCCCTTGGCGACGAGCATGCCGGCACTCGATGCCACCGAACCCGCGGTCGCCATCGTCTTGGGGATCGTGCTCTTCCACGAAGACCCACGGACCGGGCTTGCGCTCGTCGGCGCGGGTGCCGGCGCCGCCGCGCTGCTCCTCGGCATCGTCTTGCTCGGCACGTCTCCTGTCATCAGATGCCTGCAGGAGGCACAGCGAACGCACCAGCGCGCCGCCGATTGCTGGCCGGAGTTCGGTGACGAACGGCCCCTCGCGACCCGATCACCTCGAACGACGACCCGATCACTGCATGGCTCGCCGGACGACCGGGCGTCGCCGACACCCGGGCCACGATGACCCTTGTCGTCATCCTCACCGCTGTCGTCACCCTCACCGCGCTCGAGCGCGTCAGCGGACGAACCGGGGTCCAACCACCCGCCGGGCGGCTCGATCAGACCCGCTGTCTCGGGGGGTCCCCACGACCCACGGGAATAGCGGTACACGGTGCCGGGGGCGTGGAGCACTGGCTCGACGATCCTCCACGCCGCCTCCACCCCGGACTCGTCGGCGAAGCGCGAGGACGACCCCTCGATCGCACCGGCGAGCAGGCGCTCGTAGGCGTCCTGACGTTCGCCGAAGGCCTCGTCGAAGGACAGGTCGAACGCAACCCCCTGCTTGCCGAAATAGCTCCTTGCCGAGATAGTGGTCGATCCGAAAGATCGCCTCCTCGGGGAAGCTCTCGTGGAGCAGGCGGTTCAGCTCTTGGGCAGAGGCGAGGTCGCGGCCGAAGGGCTTCTCCACGACGACGCGCCCGCCTCGGGCAAGCCCCTCCGAGGCGAGCCCCCCGACGACCTCGGCAAAGAGCGCCGGGGGAACGGCCAGGTAGCACAGCGGATGGGTCGCGCCCTCCAGTCGCCGCGCGAGGGTGGCGAAGGTCGCGGGCTCGCGGTCATCCCCTGCGACGTAGCCGAGCGTCGCAACGAGGCCAGAGGCGCCCCCGGGGTTTCGCGTCGCGATCCCTTGCGTCGAGGAGCGGACATGGGCGCGAAGCGCCTCGTCGTCCCCGGGGGTCGATGCCACTCCGAGGACCGGCATCTCCAGACTGCCCCGCATCCACAGCCGGTGGAGCGAGGGCCAGAGCTTCTTTCGGGCGAGGTCGCCGACCGCGCCGAGCACGACCACCGCGTCGGCCCTGGTCGGTGGTCATCAGCGCAGGACCGTCTGGCTGCCGCCACCGTGCCCGTGTGACCCCGGCCCGCCGGACGGGGGCTTGGGGTCGCCGATGTCGCGGGGTGCCGCGTGCGAGCCGACGTCGTAGCGGTAGCCGCAGAACGGGCAGGGGCTGGCTCCTTGGACGACGCCGCGCAGCTGGGCGCGGGCCCGGCGCAGGCGAGACTTCACCCCGTCGACGGTGGTCCCGAGGAGGTGCGCGACCTCCTCGGTCGAGCGGCCCTCCAAGAGCCGCAGCTCGATGACCCGGCGGTTGTCCGCGTGCAGCGTGGAAAGCAGCCAGCCGACGTAGCAGGCGGCGAGCTCCTGCTCCAGGTGGGTCTCGGGGTCCCCGGCCTCCTCGTCGTCTCGGGCGAGGAACTCCTCGAGCAGCGCCTGGTCGTCCTTGCCGGTCCGGCGTGCCTGCTGGCGGGTGGTACGGCGAAAGGTGTCGATGCAGGTGTTGTGGGCGAGGCGATACAGCCAGGTCGAGAACGCTGACTTGCCCTCGAAGCCGGACAGCGAGCTCAGGACCCGCAAGAACGTCTCTTGGACGAGGTCCTCGACCGCGTCGCGGTCGTAGGCCATCTGCCGGGCGCAGCTTCGGATGCGACGGTCGTAGCGGGCGAGGAGCTCTTCCATCGCGCCGTCGAGCTTGCCCACGCAGTGAGCCGCGAGCTCCTCGTCCGACATCTCCGACCACTGAGACGAGCTCACTGCGCGCCGCCAGGGACCAGCCTGGGCTCTTGGGAGGGAGACCCATCGAGGAGCCCACATCGACCGACCAGTGCCGTCACCATCAGCCCCTCACCCACGTGTCTTGCAACCGTCGAGCATCCACACGCCGTGACAACGCCACTGCCACGTCGTGGCGCGCCCGGCTCCACTCCAGGAGCGCCGGCGAGAGGCGGTACCGACGCGTGCGGGCACGACCTCCACGGCGCTGCGTCCTGGCGAGGACCCCGGGCGCGTGCCCAGCCGCGTGCAACCCCCCCGCTACGCCAGTCGGGCGGGAGGCGGCGGACTCTTCCGAACCTTGCGTGCCTTCGTGCCCGGGGCCCTCACCGTGGTTTCGTCGACCGAGGCTCGGAGAGGTGTCATGCACGCGCAGCGCTCGCTCACCCGGCGACCGTCGCCAGCCGGTGCGCTCCGCGCCCGTCAGACGATCCGCGGCGGCCACGGCGAGCGACACCGCGGCCTGGGTCGATCTCGCGGTAGCCGAGGTCCCGACGAGCAGGTCTGGCACGACTCCTGCGCCGAGAAGAACGTGGAGCGCGCCCGCTTGGACGGCGCTGCGGCTGGCGCGCCCGGAGCAGACGGCCGCGCGCGCCGGGCTCACCGCCGGGTCCCCCGACGCCGCTCGTCGTGCGGACGAGACTCCCAGCGCACCACGGGAGCGCCCGACGCAACTTGCACGAGCAGCCAGGCGGCCGCAACCTCGACGGCCACCCTGGCCCAGGCACCGGCGCCGACGTGCCCGGCACCGACGATCGTCGGGCCGTTCACGGCGACGAGCAGGGCGGCGAGCACCGCGGTAGCGCACACTCGCCAGCACCACCACCTCCACGATCGGCGAAGGGACCCGGCGGGCCTCGCTCGCCCGTTGGCTCCCGGGTACGCAACGCGGCGTCGGCGCCAACGGGGGGGGGCGGTCCCGAGCGCCCGGACCGGCGGCCCGGCGACCGACGCACATGAAAGGTCAGGGCGCGACACCGGCCATGACCTTCGACATCGCGTCCACCATGCCGGCGCGTCGGTCTTCGGGAAGGTTGGCCACCGAGCCCATCACCTCGGTCATCACCTGGCGGCGCTCGGGTTCGGAGAGCGAGCCGAGCACCTTGGCCATGGATGCCATGAGGCGCGCCCGGGTGAGATCGTCGGCGTTGGCGACGACCCAGGTGCGCGTCTCGACCAGGCGACGCCGGGCCTCGTCGGGCAGCTCGGAGATGATCTTCATCATGAGGGCCACGTTCTCGTCCCGGGCCCGCTCACCCATCGCCGCCACCACCTCGAGACGGCGGCCCATCATCACCTGTCGAGCGGGCTCGTCGAGGTCGGCCATCCGCGGGATCATCACCCGCAGGAGCCCCTTCAGCTCCTGGCGCTGGGCGAGGACCCGCAGTGGTCCCACCATCAAGAGCCCGAGGGCGCTCACCCACACCGCCCACCAGAAGTTGGGCGACCCGCTGCCATTGACGGCCAGCCATCCCACCCCCATGAAGATGAGGAGGAAGCCGTAGATGATGCCGACGAAGCCCACCCACAAGAGCAGTCCCTTCACGAGCTCCGCGCCGACGGGTGCGGGCTCGGCCAGGCGGGTCTTGTACCAGCCGCGCACGGCGACGATGACGATGCACGCGCCGGCCAAGAAGGCGAAGCCCCACCAGTTGGGCCCGTGCGTGCCGGGCATCGGATGGCCGGGGGTCCAGGTGAACGGCGTCAGGCCCATGTAGGCGTTGGCGAATCCGTAGACGAGCATGAGGAGCGAGAGGAAGAGGAAGGCCTCCTTCAGCCACAGCCCGGGCCGGAGCCCGCGTCCCATCCAGTTGTCGAGGTCCAAGAAGCGGGCGCGGCGCATGCGCATCTTCAAGATGCCGCGGAAGGGCACCATGAAGATCATCGCGAAGATGGCCCACTCGAGCCCCCACCAGTTCCAGATGGGATGGGCTAGCTCAGGCGCCGCGAACAGCTTGATGCCGAGGGCGACGAAGATCTCTCCCCGGGCGAGGTACGCGCCGTTGCCGTAGAGGAGGTCGGGGCGGAAGAACACGCCCTTTCGGTACTCGCCCTCCACCCCTGGGAGCGAGATCGCGACCGTGCCCAGGAAGAAGCCGATCAGCACCAGCTGGAACCAGAAGTCCTTGCCTGTGAGCGTCCCCGGGTCGTGCAGCGCGACACCGGCGAGGAGGATCCATGCCTCGAACAAGAGCGTGAAGATGAACAGCGGCTTCTTGTACGCGAGGTAGCGGCGGGTGCCGGCCGACGGCCACAGCATCACCGCGACGAGGAGCGCGAGCACGGCGGAGGGCACCGCGGCGGACCAGCCGGCCCGCCACGTCGTGGGGTAGAAGGGCACCACCACGAGCGGCGCCAAGGCGGCCACCAGCAGCAGGACCGGCTTCCACAGGTCCTTGGTCGGGAAGTCGGCCGGGAGCTTCGCTTCGAGGGCGGCGGTGCGCGAGGCCATCACCGGACCCCCGCGGCACGGCGACGCCCTCGACGCCCTCGTGCCGGGTCCGACGCCAAGAGCACGGCCGCACGCTGAGATCCAGCGGCGCGCGTCATCGTGCCTGGGCCTCCTGCATGGCCGCCATGACCTTCTGCTTGGCGTCGTCGCTCAGGGTCGCCATCCCTGCTTGGATGGCCTCGGTCTCACGCTGGCGTTGCTCGGGCTGGAGCGACACGAGCGCAGCCAGGTGACTGCGCATCAGGGTCACCTGGGTATCGTGGGGCAATTGGGAGAGCACACACGTCCTGCTCGCGACCAATGCGCGGTGGTCGGCGTCAGAGAGGCCGTGGATCCCCCCGAGCATCTCGGCCATGGCCCGCACGCGCTCCTCGTAGGGCATCGCGGCGAACCCCTGGAGCCGGGTCCTGAGCATGGTCCGCCTCGTGTCCTCGTCGAGGCTGGCCAGGCTGGCGGCCATGTCCTTCATCCCCATCGACATCTCCTGCCTCCTTCACTCGTGGTCACCGGCGGGGCCCGGAGCCCGGGCCCCGCCGTGCGACGTCCCAGACGGACACCTGTTTGGTCGCCGGAAGACACGAGCTGGTGTCGGCGCCGGGGACGAGTGATGGAACCTCGCCACCCGAGGTGGCCGAGAGCCCTCGGAGGCGGATCCTGCGCCGGTTGGCGCTGGCAGGCGTCGCCACGATGACGGTGGTCTTCGGCCTGCTCGATGCGAGCGCGGAGACCGGTCCTCCACGTCTCTCGCTGCACTCCGCTGCGCCGGGCTTCACGCGGTCCCGACCGAGCGCCACATCGCATGCAGTTGCCGCACCGTTTCTCCGCTGATCGCGACGGCCTCGTCCACCTCGTCTCGCGTCGTCAGGCAACTGCAGCTGAACCGGACGGCGCCGAGCGCGCGCTCGGCCGATAGACCCATCGCCAGGAGCACGTGCGAGGGCTCGGGATGCGCGCTGTGGCAGGCCGAGCCGCTCGACGCGGCAACGCCTCGAGCAGAGAGCACGTCGACGATCGTGTCGGCGCGGAGTCCCTCGAACGACACGTTCACGGTCTCGGGCAGGCAGCCTTCTGCCGGACTGTTGACCACAGCGCCGTCGATGGACGCCAATCCGGCGCGCAGTCGCCCGCCGATCTCTCCGCGCCGAATCTGCTCTTTCGGATCGTCGAGCCGGACGCTGGCCGCGTCCGCAGCGGCACCCAGGCCGACGATCCCGAGCACGTTCTCCGTGCCGGCTCGGCGGTCGTGCTCCTGGTCGCCGCCGAAGACGAGCTTCTGCAACGGAGCATCGGTCCGAACCGTCGTGACGCCCACGCCCTTGGGCCCATGGAACTTGTGAGCCGAGATCGTGAGGAACCCCTCGACGAGACCGATCCGCTCCTTGCCTGCGGTCTGGACGGCGTCGCAGTGGAACGGGACGCCCGCCTCACGAGCAGCCCGCGAGAGCGCGTCGAGGGGCTGGAGCGCACCGGTCTCGTTGTTGGCGTGCATGATCGAGACGAGCCTGGTGTCCGGGCGAAGCGCCTTTTGCAGCGTGCCCGGATCGACGCGCCCGGCACCGTCGACGGGCAGGACCGACAGCTCGAAGCCGAGCTCGCGCACGAACCCACAGGCCCGGAGCACGGCCGGATGCTCGACGGCGGAGGTGATGCCGTGGCCGCCGTCTCGAAGGTGGGCAAGACCCGTGCCGACGATGACGCTCGACGCGCCCTCCGAACCGCCGGAGTTGAACACCACCTGCTCGGGATCGCACCGCAGCAGTGCCGCAGTGGAAACCCGCGCACGGTCGATGAGCCCAGCCGCCGCCTCACCGCAGAAGTGCACGCTCGAGGGGTTCCCGAAGGTCTCCATGGCCTCGCACATCGCCGCGCGGACAGAGGGCAGGATCGGGGTCGTGGCGTTGTTGTCGAAGTACAGCGCGCGCCCTGGCTCCCGGCCGCGCGCTGTCGGTGGGCACGTCACGTCATTCACTCCCTTTTCCTGTTCGCAGGTCGTCTGCGAGTGCATGCAGCACCTCCATGGCGAGTCGCGCGCAGTGCGATTGGCCTGGCGCCAACCCACCCACTCGTTGCGTGACCGCCGCCTCGTCGAGACTGGCGAGATCTTCTGGTCCCATCCCGACGACCCACTCCGCCACGATGCTCGCGGTGCCGAGCGCGGCCGCGCACCCATAGGCAACGAAGCGCGCCTCGCAGATTCGGCCATCGCCCATGCGCACCGTGAGGTGGACCTGACCGCCGCACACCGGGTCGACGACGGATGCATCCGCGTCCGGCTCGGGGAGCTCGCCGACGTTCTTGGGGTGGGTGAAGTGCTCGACGATCTCGTCGCTGAACCGTGCCATGGGGGTCTCAGCGGGCCGGGGATGCCGGCCGTCGAGGGGGAGACCCGGGTTCGATCGCCACGTCGCGTGCCCATGCGCTCACGGTGTCGATCTCGCGCTCGATGTTCACCGCGCAGCACCCGACCTCGGCTCCCTTCAGCCGACGCGAGAAGCTGATCATCTGACCGCGCCGGCCGCACTCGCACCCGCCCTCGCGTCGGACGCCGACGTCCTCGGTCAAGATGAACGCGGGATAGCTGGTGTTGAGCCCGCTCGAGACCGCGATGACCCCGCGCGTGCCGTCGGGCACCTCCCTGCTCGGATCAAAGATGTCCCGCACGCTCACATGGCACCACGGCGGCACGTGCTTGTGGTGGTGCTCGCACTCGATCGCGAGCATGTCGGACTCGATGAGCCCGTACATGTCACGGATGTTCGCCTGTTCGATCCCGAGACGCCGAGCCGCCTTCTCGCGGAACCTCCGCTCGTCGATCGTCGCTCCCGTGTAGCGCTTCCATCCCCCGAGCGTGACGACGAGTGAGCCCTCGCCGAGCTTCAGCTCCGATCCGCTCTTCACGAGGTAGTCGAGCAGGCGGTTCACGAGGAACGGCGGTCCGAAGACATGGCGAACCGTACTGCCCTGTTCGTGTACGAGGAACTCGACCGCTTCGTCTTCTCGAACGCTGTAGCCGTGCAGCGCGTAGTGCGATCGGTCGAGCAGACCGCAGAACAGGTTGAACACCTTGGCGAGGCCCATCTCGGGGTTCTCCGCGGGAGACGGGCACAAGAAGAGCCCCGCACCTCCACTGATCGAGAAGAACTCGCGATACTGGGCCATCAACGCGAGGGCGACCGCGGTCGTCGTCTTCGTGTCCCGTCTCGCCACGCTCGGCACCCCGCCCGTCCCGGTGCTGCGGATCTCGAGCTCGACCTCCTCGAGCGGGCGGCTCAGAAGCAAATGGGCATTGGACTGCTTGAAGAGCCCGACCGGAAGAAGAGGGATCGCCGCCAGTCCCCTGCTCATGACCGTACGAGGATCGACACCCGCGTCCTCACAACGGCGGCGATAGAAGCTGTTGCACTCGTAGTGGTACGCGAACAGACGCATGACGAGCCGAGCGGTCGCTTCTCTCCGGTCGGCATCCGGCAACCGTGATGCGCTGTCGAGCGCACAGATCATCTCAGCGAGTGTCAACGGTGGGCCTCCCTGTGGTCGGGGTCATGTCGCGGCGGCTCGAACCCCGCAGCGCCCTCTCGTGTTCGGGAGGCAGGCGTGATCGGGGAGCGCCACGCTGGCGTCAACAAGGCGCTGCAGCCGCCGATGCGAGCGACACCGAGCCGCTCGACCTGCGACACAACAGGTACACGGATACTGCCCATCTGGGTGGTACCAGAAGAGAAAGAAGGGAGGTGAGGTCCAATGACCTGGACCGAACGAGTAGGTGACGTCGCGACGACGACGGCCCTCTTGCTCGTCAACCTGGGACGGATCGTCACCCTGTTCGTACGCGTCGCGACGAGCGCCGTCGACCGCTTCGTCACCAACCTTGCCGAGCGCGGTGAGTCCGGAATCCAGAAGAGCGGGACCTCGGGCCCCTCGTGGGTGGGGTTGCCGGCTGCGGTCGCCTGGGGAGCGGCGGCCATCGTGCTGCGGGCACTGTCCATCGTGACGGTCCTCGCCCGCCAGGTCGCAGAGACGTCCGACGACTTCCTGCGGACGTTGACCGACGGCGGGCCGGCGCCCGGACCTGCACCGTCACCGGCGTCGCCGCTCCCGGCGGCACCCCAGGGAGGCCCAGGGGCCGCCCCTGCACCCGGGTACGGCTTTGCGGCCGGGGCCGCCCAGCCCGCTGCCTGACCCGGCTGGCTCGACGCCAGCCCGCCCAGATCACCCCGGCCCGGCACAGCGCCAGCCGGGGTGATCACGCGCCACAGGCCACGCTGGTACGTCACCGGGTGCGTTCCCTGAGTGTCGACGTGGCTCGCCCGAGCGCTGTGGCGGACAGACGCCGGGCGGTGTCGATGAGGGCGACGTGGGAGAACGCCTGGGGGAAGTTCCCGACCAGGCGCCGACGCTCGACGTCGTACTCCTCGGACAAGAGCCCCACGTCGTTGGCGAGCCCCAAGAGCCGCTCGAAGAGGGCACGGGCGTCGCCGGTGCGCCCGAGCGCGCACTGCGCGTCGGCGAGCCAGAAGCTGCAGGCAAGAAAGGCCCCCTCACCGGGCGGCAGGCCGTCCACGTCCTGCTGCTCGTCGCTGCTGTAGCGAAGGACCAAGCCCTCCTGGCACAGCTCACGCTCGATCGCCTCGACCGTCCCGACGATGCGCGGATCGTGCGGGGGGAGGAAGCCGACGAGCGGGAGGAGGAGCAGGCTTGCGTCGAGAGCGCGCGACCCGTAGGACTGGGTGAAGGTGCCTCGCTCCGGATCGAACGCCTCGCGGCACACCTCGTCGTGGATCGCGTCCCTGAGCCGACGCCACCTGGCGGATGGACCCGGGCGGCCGAGCTGCTCGACGGCCTTCACCGCCCGGTCGAAGGCGACCCATGCCATCACCTTGGAGTGGGTGAAGTGCCGCCGGGGCCCGCGCACCTCCCAGATCCCCTCGTCCGGCGCCTGCCACGCGGACTCCAAGAACTCGAGGAATGCCCGCTGGATCTCCCAGGCGTGGCTGTCGAGGTCGCAGCCAGACAGACAGGCCAGGTGGAGCACGTCCATGACCTCGCCATAGACGTCGAGCTGGAGCTGGTCGACGGCCGCGTTGCCCACCCGCACCGGCCTGGACCCCTCGTAGCCCGAGAGCCAGTCGAGCTCGAGCTCGGACAGCCGGCGCTCCCCCTCCACCCCGTACATGATCTGGAGCTGGGCCGGGTCGCCGGCGACGGCGCGCACCAACCAGTCACGCCACGCCTGCGCCTCGTCGACATAGCCCGTCGCCAGCAGCGCGTGCAAGGTGAGCGTGGCATCGCGCAGCCACACGTAGCGGTAGTCCCAGTTGCGCAGCCCGCCCAGACGCTCGGGCACAGAGGTCGTGAGCGCTGCGACGATCCCTCCGGTCGGCCCGTAGGTGAGGGCCTTGAGCGTGGCGCACGACCGGCTGACCGCGTCGTGCCACTCCCCCCGGTAGCTGCAACGTGCCGACCAGGCCTGCCACCAGGCCTCGGTTGCCTCGAGGAGCCGGCGCGCCTCGGCCGGATCGGGGAGCTTGCCGGTCGAGGGCAGCCAGCTCAAGACGAAGGGCACCTGCTCGCCCGCGGAGACCGTGAACCTGGCCACCGTCGTACGGTCCTCGCCGTCGGTCACTACCGGCGTGTCGAGCACCAGGGCATCTGGGCCCGCAACGGCGATGAGCCGCCCGTCGATCCGGCGGACCCAGGGGACCGTCCGCCCGTAGTCGAAGCGGATCACGAGGCGCATGCCCATGGGCACCTGCCCGGCGACGCCCTCGACGATCCGTACGACACCGGCGTGCCCGTCTCGATGGGGCATGAAGTCGGTGATCCGCACCACGCCGGTGTCGGTCTCGAGCTCGGTGTCGAGCACGAGGGTCCCCTCCCGGTAGCGCCGCTGCACGCGCCGCACGCCGCCCAGGGGGGCGAGCTGCCACCGGCCGTTGGACTCGTTGCCCAAGAGCGCCCCGAAGACCGCCCCCGAGTCGAAGCGCGGCAGGCAGAGCCAGTCGATCGATCCGTCGTTGCCGACGAGCGCCCCGGTGTGCGTGTCGCCGATCATGGCGTAGTCCTCGAGCCGAAGCGCCATCGCCTAACCCGCCGCGTCCCGGTGCTGGGAACTGGGCCTACCGGTATCGGACAAGGGCGCCTCGCAGCCGCCGGGCACCGTGCCGCGTTCGGTCACCCCACCACCGTCGCCTGGGGCGAGGCTGGACAGTTGGCGGCGCTGATGCTCGACCGCCAGGCCGTGATCGAGGTGGAAGCGGGAGACCAGGAGCGAGACGCCCACGAGGTAAAAGACGGTGGCGGCGAGAGGGACGAGGAAGAAGCTCGGGCCCGCCCCAGGCATCACCTGCGCGAGGCCGTAGGTGGCGGCGAGGGCGGGCAACGCGGCGCCGTTCTCCCACAGCACGGGCAGCCTCTCGCCCCGCCGATCCCCCTCGGTCGTGCGCCGGAGCACGGCTGCGAGCCCGAAGTAGGCGACGCTCGCCCCGCCGACGAACTCGAAGCCCTCGGCCGGGCTCGGCAGCCCGAAACGGCCCGTGCACAGCGCACCCGCCCCCCAGATGGTGAGGGTGTAGCCGTAGGGGATGCCGGCGACAGCGATGACCTGGGCACCAGCTCGGCGCAGCTCACGAAGTGCCGACATGGCCTGGGTCCGCTCGGCGGGCGTCTTGGGCGATCGCCCGTCCGATCGAGAGGACGTCGAGGGCGCGGCGGTCTGCAACCCGGTAGAGGACACGGCGTCCGGCGCGGCGCTGAGACACGATCCCGCAGGCGACCAGGCGTCCCAGGTGCGCGGAGACGCGGCCCTGGGTGAGCCCGAGGTGACCGACGCACTCGCTGCCACACCGCTCCGTCTCGGCGATGAAGCCCACCAAGGAAAGGCGGCTGGGCTCCCCGAGGGCACGGAACAGCGCGGCAACCGCACGGCGTCCTTCGAAGCCCCAGCTTCCCGGCTCGCCGACCCGATCCGTCGTGGCGACCGGGTGAGGCGACGCCGGAGGCGGCACGACGCGACCCGAGACGAGCGCCCCGGACCCGCGTTGCGGGCTGTCGGCGCCGGCGATGGACACTTCATCCCTGCCTACGTGTCCGGTCCGTCGGGCTGGACCGCCTCGACCTGGTAGCCGAGGTCGGAGACCGTCTCGACGAGGTCCTCGAGCGCAGGGGACGACGGCCCGAGATCGAGGTCGATCGACCCCCCCTCGACGTCAACCTCGACCCCGAGCACTCCCGGCCAGGCACCGAGTGCCTCAGCGAGCGCGTCCTCGGCGGGAAAGAACGAGCAGCAACCGTCTCCGACGACCGGTGCCTCGGGCAAGCCGGGCACCACCAACCGCACACGGTGGAGGTCTCGGGCCGCCGCAGGCGCAGCGGCTGGGTCGGCTCCCGCTACGCCGCACAGCACGAGAGCTTCTCCACGTCGCGGGTGAAGGTCTGGGCCGCGAGCTTCATGCCCTCGACCATGGTCAGGTAGGGGTGGAAGGTCCCGGCCAGCTCGGCGGTGGTGATGCCGTGGCGGATGGCGAGCACCGCCGTCTGGATCACGTCGCCCGCGCCCTCGGCGAGGACGGAGGCGCCCAAGAGGCGCCCGGTGCCGGCCTCTGCGACGAGCTTCACGAGGCCTTGGGTGTCGTGGTTCACGAGCGCCCGGGGGATCGCCTTCAAGGGGAGGACCGAGGTCTCCACCTCGTAGCCGGCAGCTGCGGCCTGCGCCTCGGTGAGCCCGGCCGATGCGATCTGCGGGGCGGTGAAGGTCACCCGGGGGAGGCCGGTGAAGTCCACCCTGCGACCCGCTCCCAACAGCGCGTTGTCGACGGCGAGCGCGCCCTCGTAGGCCGAGACGTAGACGAACTGCGGCGCCCCGGTCACGTCCCCTGCGCCGTAGATCCGGGGGTTGGCGGTGCGCAGCTCGTCGTCGACGACGAGCGCCCCGCGCCCATCCACCTCGACGCCGGCTTCTTCGAGACCGAGCCCCTCGGTGTTGGGGCGCCTGCCGGTGGCCACCAGGACCTCGTCACAGGCGAGGTCGAGCTGGCGCTCCCCCACCGAGACGGTGACCTCGACGTGGTCTGCGCTCCGGCGCACGCCGAGCACCTGGGCGCCGGTGTAGATGGCGGCCCCCTGGGTGGTGAGCACCGAGGTCAGGGCCTCGGAGACCTCGGGCTCTTCGAAGGGGGCAATGCGCTCGGCCACGTCGACGAAGCTGACCTCGGCTCCCACGTGGAGGAAGAACTGGCCGAGCTCCAAGCCGATGGCGTTCGCCCCGATCACGACGAGGCGCCTCGGCACGCTGGTCAGCTCGAGGGCGCTCGTCGAGGTGAGGTAGCCCGCGTCTTCGAGGCCGGGGGATGGGCGGTGCCGCAGGGGAGGCCCCGGTCGCCACCAGGAACACCCGGGCCCGGATGCTGCGGCCGTCGACCTCGAGCACCTCGGGGCCGCTGAAGCGCCCGTGGCCCTCGATCACCGAAGAGCCGTAGTCGTCGACCAAGTCGGCGTACTTCATCTGGCGAAGTTCGCCGACAAGCTCGTCCTTCTGTGCGACCAGGGCACGGAGGTCGACCGGCCCCGAGCTCGTCGTGAGCCCTGCGAAGGGGTGGTGCCCGGCCGCCCAGGCGAGCTCGCCGGCGCGCAGCAGCGCTTTGGAGGGCACGCATCCG